>NZ_CEZBFX010000070.1:0-25701 GCF_982964205.1 Roseofilum sp.
AGTGCCTTTACGCCCTGGTAGTAAATTTTGAATACGTTCCCATTGGTCATCCCGTCTAGTCATTTAGAACATTCCTCTTGCCAGTGACTCTTGATGACCATACTATACTTTTAATGTCAATCTCTTTAATTGATGACACGCCCTAAAACTGTTGATGGAAAAGGGGTTAAAAATAGATGGGGGCGATCGCCTGGGCAAAACCATCATTTTCGCCCGCAACCACCAGCACGCGGAATTTATCGCCGAACGCTTCAACGCCAACTATCCGCACTACAAAGGGGAATTTTGTCAAGTCATCGACAGCAAAAACCCCTACGCTCAAAACCTCCTGGACGACTTTAGCGAATCTGACAAACAGCCAACCATCGCCGTATCCGTGGATATGCTCGACACCGGGGTAGATGTGCCCGAAGTCGTCAACCTCGTCTTTTTCAAACCCGTCTATTCCCGCATCAAATTCAACCAAATGATCGGGCGCGGCACTCGTTTGTGCAAAAATTTGTTCGGCCCCAGTCTTGACAAACAGGAGTTTTTAGTATTTGACCTGTGCAGCAACTTCGACTATTTCGACCAAGAGATCGCCGAAAGCAATGCCAAAATTCCCGAAAGTCTCAGCGCTCGCTTGTTCAAAAGGCGGTTAGAACTGAGTCAGTCCGTTACTAGCGCCCTCCAAGAAAGTTTATTGAACCAACTCCACCAACAAGTCGCCTCAATGCCCAAGGATAACTTTCTAGTCCGCCCCCACTTGGAAAAAGTGGAAGAATTTAGCCAGCGATCGCGGTGGAACCACTTAACAGAAGATGACCGAGAGGCGATCGCTCAATCTTTAGCCGGTTTGCCTGACAGTCTGCCCGACGAAAGCCACTTAACCAAAAGATTTGACCTGCTTTGTGTCAAGTTACAACTAGCTATTTTGAACCCAACCCGCGACTTTGAACTGTTGAGGGATAAGGTGAGAGATTTAAGTAGCAACTTAGAGCAAAAAGCCAACATCCCCATGGTGGCGCAAAAACTAGAATTAATTACCGAGATGCAGCAAGAGGAATGGTGGCGCGACCCGACTCCAGAGAGTATCGAACGTCTCCGCTGCGACCTCCGGGAGTTGGTTGAATTTGTTGATCGCTCCACCCAAGAGATAGTTTATACCGACTTTACTGACGAACTGGGAGAATTGCGCGAGGCAGAAGTTCCCACTGCCACCCCAGCATTCAGTCGCGAACAGTATCGCAAAAAAGTAGAAACCTACATCCGCAGCAACGAAAATCATGTAACAATTGCCAAATTAAAGCGCAACTTACCCCTAACCAATGAAGATTTAACAGAATTGGAAAAGATGTTATTCTCAAGCGACGCTATAGAAAACCGCGATAAGTTTGAGGAAGTTTATGGAGAAAATATGAGTTTAAAGCGATTCGTCAGGCAAATCGTCGGCTTAGATAGAAAGGCAGCAAAGGAAGCATTTAGCAAGTATTTAGACACCAATAATTTTAGTGGTAACCAGATTCGATTTATTGAGAACATCATCGATTATTTAACCCAAAACGGCGTAATGTCACCAGGTTTATTATATTATATGAAGTCCCATTTACCAACTAGCACAGTCAGGGGCTAGATGGCGTTTTTGGAGACAGTGATGTGGATACCATTATTGAAATCCTAAACGAGTTGAATACTAGGGCAGGATAAACCGTTGTCATTGCGATCGCATGGAAGCTTCGCTAACACGAAAAACGGTTTTCCTATTACCCATTACCTATTACCTATTATTGGGTGTGGACCTCGTGGGCAAAGTTTTCCCAGCGCACAAACTCGAAGGGGCCAGCAATCGAACCCCACACCCTTTCACCCGTTTCCAGGTCGCGTCCGCGATCTAAACTAATCAGTCCAGAAGGACTAACTTCAAATTCACTGTCAAGATAAGTAGTTTTGCCGTTACGAACAACTACGCAACCTTTTCCCGGTTCTACTTTGGCTTTGAAACTCTTGCCTGTCCATTCGACTTGGAAGGTGCATCCCGGCAATTTTTCGATCCGGTCTGCGGTGAGGTTCTGGAGGCGTTCCGGATGCCGAGATGCACCGTAGAATTCTTCTTCATGCAAAACTTTATGATTTTCGACCTCAATTTGATTATCCTTGAGGACAAAGTTGAGGACGCGGGTACGATAAGGTTGAGTAACATCTAGATGATAGGCTTGCTCTAGATATAAACTAATATTGCCCATGAGATCGAAGGGAAGCGGACGCATACAAACCCGAATATGAGCAAAAAAGGGCGGATTTTCAAAGGCTTGCTCTTGATTACTGAAGTCTGCGGCCATCCAGCGGGCGAAGGTGGCAATATCTGTAGAATGGGTCATAGGAATTAATCATTAATAATTGCAAAACTGAGACTGAGGCTTGATGCCCAGAGTCGAGTTTATCTGACAATTGTTTATCTGCAATTTCTCTGAGTCAAGAAACGAAGAGAGAGTGCATAATAAAACCAGAGTTAGGATAGACTGAGAGCTGAATGCCATGAAGTATCAACAGTTTCAAGCTTTTAATCACCTGAAAGCAAAACAAGTTTCAGAAAGTCTGTAACTGGGTAAACAGGGAACGATCGCCGCAGGCAAGCGAATTTTAAAACAAAATGTTCTCTGTCGGCAAATTATTTTTCTTCTCGAAGGAGAAGTCCAGGTTTCCCTAGAGACTTCCAAAGGGGAACACCTCCTCTCGACCCTCAAAGCTCCTACGGTGTTGGGGGAAATCAGCTTTTTTAGTGGTGAACCGAGTTCTGCCCATGTTACTACCCTTAGCCAGGTGAAGGTCATTGTGATTGACTTTGATGTTTTACATCAACAAGTCGTCGAGGGAGATCGCGTGACGGGTTTGATTCTATTAAATATGTCCGAAGCCATGGCCAAACGAGCTTCAGCCATGACGCGCCAGTTGTCAGAAATTTATGCTAAACAGCAGGAAATGGAAACCCAGGTCTCAGAGGTGCAACAAGCACGCACGGCAATGTTTGGAGAATGGAGCTTTATATAGATAGCACGAAGCGCTGGTAAGGGTTAATCTCTATTCCTCCACTCTCCGCATTTTCCTAAAAGCAACCCATGCATTAAACTATAGTAAACAGATATTTTAACCTTCATTTGGATTAACCAAGCGAACGTGACTGCCACTTTATCAACCCCGATCGGTCAAACTCATCCAAACTCGTCCGCACGCAGTATTTGGAAAGGATTAATTGAAACTTACCGCGCCTACCTTCCTGTAACTGAAAACACGCCTGTGGTGACCTTATTAGAAGGTAACACACCTCTGATTCCTGTGCCGGCGATCGCTGCTCAAATCGGAAAACAGGTTCAAGTCTGGGTAAAATATGATGGCTTAAACCCCACCGGAAGTTTCAAAGACCGGGGGATGACGATGGCAGTCTCGAAAGCGAAAGAAGAAGGCTCGAAAGCCGTGATTTGTGCTAGTACCGGCAACACCTCGGCCGCTGCTGCTGCCTATGCTAAACGGGGAGGATTAAAGGCATTTGTAATTATTCCTGAAGGCTATGTCGCCCTGGGTAAACTTGCCCAAGCCCTGCTCTATGGGGCAGAAGTTCTGGCCATTAAAGACAACTTCGACCAAGCATTGGCGATCGTACGTGAAGTCTCGGAAAAGTATCCAGTTACCTTGGTCAACTCCGTTAACCCCTATCGCCTCCAAGGACAAAAAACAGCAGCCTTTGAAGTCGTAGATGCATTAGGGGATGCTCCGGACTGGCTTTGTATTCCTGTGGGCAATGCAGGCAATATTACTGCCTATTGGATGGGTTTTTGTGAATATCATCAAGAAAAGAAATGTAGTCAACTGCCGAAAATGATGGGCTTTCAAGCGGCTGGCGCGGCCCCAATTCTGGCCGGACACCCCATCGAACATCCAGAAACCCTCGCCACTGCGATTCGTATTGGGAACCCTGCCAGTTGGGATCGGGCAGTGGCAGCCCAAGAAGCCAGTGGTGGCCAATTCCAAGCCGTTACCGATGAAGACATTCTCAATGCCTATCGCCTGTTAGCCTCCGAAGAAGGGATTTTCTGCGAACCGGCTTCTGCCGCTTCGGTGGCTGGGTTATTGAAGGTGAAAGACCAAGTCCCAGAAGGAGCCAAAATTGTTTGTGTTCTCACTGGCAATGGTTTGAAAGACCCCGACACAGCGATTAACCATAGCCAAAATCCATGTCATCAAGGCATCGAACCCGATCTAAAGTCTGTCGCTGCTGCCATGGGATTTTAAGGGAATAGGGAATAGGGAATAGGGAATAGGAAGTCCTCCCTTCTTCCCTATCCTCCTACTCACCAACGCAGAGCGTTAGAGCCAATTCCCGACCATGACAAAAGAGGCCCAGAAGAAAGGTTCACGAAAGCTTTTACTCTCTAGGAGTTTAAGCTGCGCCTGGCGAAGGGCTTCAGCTTTGCCAATACCCGGTTGACGCAAGTCTTCATAGAATTGGGCCATCAGTTGAGCAGCAACTCGATCGCGAACCGGCCAAAGACTGGCAATGGTGGAGCGGGCCCCAGATTTGACAGCAAATCCGGCTAAACCTAAAGCTGCGCGATCGTCTCCGGCGGCAGTATCGCAAGCACTCAAGACTAATAACTCTAGGTTATCTTTACTCCGGCGGCGGTCTTTGAGTACTTCGGATAATTCTCGCACATTTAATTGTCCATCCCATACCAGTAAAAAGGTATTTTCTTGAGTCGAGCCGAATTGTCCATGGGTAGCTAAGTGAACTACATTGGGATGGTCTCGTTTTAGTTTCTGTACCAATTTGTCTCGCGTAAAGGTTTGGTTGAGTAATTGAGTCGCCTGGATAGTATTGGAAATCTCTTGGACTTCATGTTTTACTTCTGGGAGAGCAGCAAATCCATCGATTGCCTCACTAATGCCACCCACAAGAGCCTCAATCTCTTGTTCTTCTAGTTGCTTGGCTGGTAGCAGTTGCAAACCTGGAGACAAAGCGATCGCATATTTTTCGATCAGATACTGTTGTCCGTCATGGAGGGCGGCTACAGGCACGCGCTGGAGGAGATCGTCAAGCACAAACACTAGGGTGTTGTGACCTTGTAATGCATTATCTTCTTCTGCGGGCCGAATCAACCAATCATAGATCTGTTGGGAGGGTTCTAATCGTTTAGTATTATCTGAGACAGGATGTAGGGTAGCAAAAAAGGTTTGGAACGTTTGGGTCGCCTCCTTTTGAGAAATGGAATGAGTGTAGTAACGGATGGGTTCGGATGCAGCAGAGACGAGGACGACGAGGCGATCGCGAAGCATAATCACATACAGGAGAGCCGCATCGGGGTCAATGGCATCAATTTGTTGGGGTTTGGCTTCTAAACAAGCATCTTCAAAAAAGTCATCGAGTTCTGCCAATTGTAGGCTCTCAATTAGGTTGCGGACTTCCGCTAATTCGGTTTGACCGGGATGATTATCTAACAGGAGTCCGACTAATTCTCGGTAAACCGGTTCCACACTTTCGCGAAAGGAAAACTGAATCTCCCGATCAACCCCGACTAAGTCACCTCGCAATGCTTGCAGAGCATCAATGGCTTCTCGGTAAGCGGAGATCGCCTCTGTCTGATTTCCTTCTTGTTGCAGTACCCGGCCCAAATTCCAAGCTGCTTGAGAAATAATGACATTGGCTTGCATTGCCTGACCGAGTGACAGAGATTGTTTGAGTAAATTTTCCCCTGCTGAGGTTTGTCCTTGTCGAGCATATAGTGCGCCCAATTGTTCTAGAGCATAGGCTTCTGCTGTAGCATCCTTCAAACTACGGGCATCTTGCACCGCAGCACCTAGAAGCTTGGCGACTTTGGACGGTGGTAGGATGGTTTCTGGCCGTTCAAGGGTATTTAAAGTATGGGTAAAGTTAACCGTTGCGTAGATGCTAGAGCGGCTGGCAGGCAATGTATCAATTTGCTTTTGGAGAGAAGTTGCAATTGTTTGGGTCTTTTTCTGCTCTCCAAGTTCTGTATACATTTGTAGGAGGTTAAGTTGTGCGTCTAACCGAGTCTTTCCATTCTTGGCCGTGCGGTCCGCTTGTTGATAATAATACAGAGCATCAGGGGTGTTGTTCTGGTCAGCGGCAATATTCCCTAAACTTAATAAAATTGGACTCAGTTCGCTGTCTGCGTTGATCTGTTCTGCGAGAATCAAAGCCTGATCTAGAACTTGGCGTGCATCGTTCCGATATCCATTCAGATGTAAGGCATTTCCCAAACTATGGAGTGTTTGAATTTTGAGCAGTGAATCATCAAGCTGATTGGTTTGTTGCGCGATCGCCTCAAGAGTATCATAGGCTCGGCCATAATACCCCAAACCATGCCAGACTCGCGCTTGGTTCAGTTGGCTCCCCACCACGCCTTGACGGTCTCCAGCTTCTTGGTAGTAGCTTTCTGCCATCTCCCAAGTGTCTAAAGCCTTTTGAGTTTGTCCCAAATAGAGAAAAAGATTGGCTTGCGTATTGAGGACTTGGCCCCAAAGAAAGGCTTGTGGCTCAGGGTCAGACTCTAAGATCTCGATACTCTCTTCAATGGCTTCCTGGGCTGGTTCTGGACGATCTAGTTTTTGATAAGCGGAGGCGAGATAACTTAAACTCAAGGCTTGATAGGCATCATCTCCTGCTCTCTCATAGCCCTGTGCTGCTTGCTTCCAAAGTGTAGCCGCATCTGCAAAGCGACCTAACTGATA
Source organism: Roseofilum sp. (assembly GCF_982964205.1). Classification (NCBI taxonomy): domain Bacteria; kingdom Bacillati; phylum Cyanobacteriota; class Cyanophyceae; order Desertifilales; family Desertifilaceae; genus Roseofilum; species Roseofilum sp. The sequence goes on from NZ_CEZBFX010000070.1 coordinate 6,724, forward strand.
GAGTTGACGACCTTGCTCCAGAGGAGTGGAGGTTTGGGCAGAGGGGACAGAAGTGCGATTGGGAACGATCGCGATCGCGCTTTGAATAGACAAAGCGAGACCGATAGTCACCAATGCAATTAAAAGATAATTCCAGTAACGTCGTAATTTTCCGATCATAGTGTTCTGTTTAAGACGTAGTGTTGTTGAACACTTAGAAAATAGCTCATTTCCTCTGCCGATGGGAGGGGTCAGACCCCCCTTCCTTAAATCATCAATGCACTCCTCCACCCCTTTCTCTGTCTGGGACAGGTTTAGAACCCAACGATTTAATTATTAAATTCTTCTATAGCGCTGCGCTTCGCGTTCGGAAGTGGAGAGTACGCATTTCGCAGTAATAGGCAATCTTTCCATCTCCGCGTCCCCCTATCCTCTTTTCTGACTATCGATACTTATGTTTATGTTGTATATACATAGATATATCTTATCAACGAGAGGTTGACTTTAGTAGGGGATCATCTATTATGTAGATATAACGAATAAGCTAGTATCACACCATAAATAGATTCACCTAGCACTTAAGGCAGATTGAGGGCATTAATACATGAGAAAAAGACCAGGACTAATCCGTGGGAACACTAGAGTCCTGCGGGAAAAAGAACAAGTGACCTTAAGCAGTAAACAGCAAAAACAACAGGGAAACCGTATGGTTCAGGAGACTTCGCAACTGTTTGGAGAACAACCATCTAAGGAAAAGGAGCGATCTCCTCTTCCGAGGCATGAAAATGAAATCGTAACGGTGGGCGATGAGAACCTCACCATCACAGACATAGCTGAAGTTGCTCGCCAGGGGACTTTAGTTCAATTGTCGGATGCAGAAGAACTATTAGAACAAGTTAAGGCTGCTCACAACTATATAGAAGATGCGGTGGCTCAGAACAAAGCCATTTATGGAGTAACCACCGGTTTTGGTGGCATGGCGGATACCGTTATCTCCTCCCAAGAAGCAGCCGAACTGCAAAACAACTTGATTTGGTTCCTCAAGTCAGGAGCGGGAAAACCATTGCCCCTAGCCGATGTCCGAGCAGCAATGCTGTTACGGATGAACTCGCACCTTAAAGGAGCATCCGGGATTCGACTAAAACTGATTAAACGGATGGCTACCTTTCTCAATCAAGGGGTTACCCCCCACGTCTACGAGTACGGATCGATCGGAGCGAGTGGAGATCTAGTGCCCTTAGCTAGGATTACAGGCGCATTGATTGGTGTGGATGACTCATTTACGGTTGATTTTCAAGGGCAATCGATGCCTGCCCCTCAAGCCTTGCAAAACCTGGGGTTGAAGCCGTTAATCTTGCATCCAAAAGAAGGGTTAGCGATGACCAATGGGACATCGGTGATGACAGGTATTGCTGCTCTGTGCGTTCACGATGCCCAACAACTGTTAGCCTTAGCCATGGGGACTCATGCCCTCTTTGTGCAAGGATTAGCTGGAACCAATCAATCCTTTCATCCCTTTATCCATGACTTGAAACCTCATTCAGGTCAAAAGTGGGCTGCTGCTACGATGCTCGACCTTTTAGAAGGCTCCGTATTATCGCGAGACGAACGGCAAGAACGGCAGCACTTTGAACGAGAGAACTTAATGCAAGACCGCTATTCTCTGCGCTGTCTCCCTCAGTATCTTGGACCCATTGTGGATGGACTAAGGGAAATTGCGGGACAAATTGAAGTGGAAATGAACTCGGTTACTGACAATCCCTTGATTGATGTTGATAATCAAACTACGTACCACTGCGGAAACTTTCTCGGTCAGTACGTCGGTGTAGGGATGGATCGACTGCGCTATTATCTGGGACTTTTGGCTAAACACCTGGATACGCAGATTGCTCTTCTGGTCGCCCCAGAATTTAATAATGGTCTTCCCCCTTCGTTGGTTGGTCATACTGGCCGAAAGGTAAATATGGGCTTAAAAGGATTGCAAATTACCGGCAATTCCCTAATGCCCCTTTTAACTTTTTTTGGTAATTCTATTGCAGACCGATTTCCCACCCATGCTGAACAGTTTAATCAGAATATTAACTCTCAAGGGTTTGCTTCTGCAAACTTAACTCGGCAAGCGATTTCCATTTCCTATCAATATATGGCTGTGGCTTTAATGTTTGCTGTGCAAGGCGTGGATCAACGAACATACAAAATTTCTGGCCATTACGATGCCAGGGAATGTCTTTCTCCTGCTACTGAAAAGCTCTATAGTGCTGTCCGAGCAGTGGTAGACAAGCCTCCTTCAACCAGAAGACCATACATTTGGAATGACCGTGAGCAATCCCTGGATTATCATATCGCCTGTATAGCAACAGATCTAGAACAAGGGGGTCTCATTTTGCAGTCCCTTCAAAATATGGGTTTGTCTTAAGGCTGATTAGGAAGTAGCTAGCTTTTCTAGATTCCACTCTAATGGCTTAGGTACAATTGTTTGGGTTACTACTGGTACCATATTTTTCTTTGCTAGAAAATAGTACAATAAGAATGGGTGGCTAAACTATAGTTCCCCTAATATTCTAACAAAGATGGACTGGTTCGCTGTGACATGGATCACTAAAGTGCTCCTAAACTCTGAATATCTACCTAAGCATTTTAACAACAAAGATGGGCTAGCCGTCTGTGACACAGATCACTAAACCATTCCCTTTTGCCAAACTTGTAAGTTTCAATATGATTCAATTTCTCTATTCATTGAATAATTCCTTGCACTCCGAGGAATTGGAAGTTCCTGCGCCTTGGGGAGTCGGCCCTTGTGGAAGTGGGAGTGGAGAATTACCAATCGGGAACAACAAACAAAAAGGGAACTCCCGACTCCCTAGCGCACAGCATTCTCTCCATTCCCGAAATTTTTATCCTAAAAGACAACAGTCATGAACATTACAGAACATTTGGAACGCGATCGCAAAATTTTTCCCCAGCGAGTCGCCCTACGGTTTGAAGGACAGGAATTTACCTATCAACATTTGGATGAGTTGGTCAATCGCATGGCCAATGGACTGAAGCACTTGGGTGTGGAAAAAGGCGATCGCGTGGCGTTATTTTTGCCCAATATCCCAGAATTTGTAATTGCCTATCTGGGCAGTCTCAAGATTGGAGCAGTAGTGGTTTCGCTCAATGTAATGCTCAAACAGGACGAAGTACTCTTTATCCTCAATGACTGTGAAGCCAAAGCGATCGTTACCACTCAAGACTTGAGAGTGCAAATTTTGGCAGATGACCTTGCCCATCTCCAGCACATTTTAATTGCAGAAGGCAAAGCAGAGGAAGACGTGAGTTTGACCCGTTTACTCGCTCGCATGTCTCCTCATGCCAAGGCTCTCTCCATGCAGCTTCAAGACCCAGCCGCTATTATCTATACGTCAGGAACCACTGGATTCCCGAAAGGCGCAACCCTCTCCCATGGCAATGTAGTCTCCAATATGCACTCAGTGAAGCATAATTGCCAGATTCAGCCCCATGATAAGTTGCTGCTGTATTTACCCCTCTTCCACTGTTTTGGGCAAAATTTCATCCTCAATGGAGGACTCAATGCAGCAGCCACCATTGTCTTACAACGTCGCTTTGACCCAGAGAAACTGGTGGAAACCGTACAACACGAAGGCATTACCATGTTCTTTGGCGTACCCACAGTATTTGCCAAGCTGCTGGACATGCAGTTGCCTCCCTTAGCCCTGAGAACCATCCGCTACTACTTCAGTGCAGCAGCAGTTCTGCCCGCTGAACTGACCAAACGGTGGCAGCAGCAGTACGGCCAATGGGTGCATGAGGGCTATGGGTTAACCGAAACCTCACCGTTCTCCTGCTATAACCACGATTGGCACTATAAATTGGGTTCCATTGGAATGCCCATTGAGAATGTGGAAATGCAGGTTGTCGATGCCAAAGGTGAGCCACTGCCCCCTGGTGAAGTTGGAGAATTGGTGATTCGCGGCCCGAATGTAATGCTGGGATATTTCAATAATCCTGAAGAGACAGCCAAAGTCTTAAAAGATGGATGGTTCCATTCTGGAGATTTAGGTCACATGGATGAAGATGGCTATTTCTACATTGTCGATCGCCTCAAAGACATGATTAATCGGTCTGGGTTCAAAATTTATCCAGCAGAAGTAGAACGAGTTCTTTACCAACACTCGGATGTGATGGAAGCAGCCGTCTATGGCGCTCCCCATCCTACCAAGGGAGAAGTAGTAAAAGCCAAGGTGCGCTTAAAAGCGGGGCGATCGCTCAAAGCCAAGGCATTGCAAGCATTTTGTGCCGATCGCATGGCCAAGTATAAAGTGCCCAGTTCCATTTCCTTTGTAGACAGTCTGCCCAAGAATGCTACGGGCAAGATTCTCAAACGAGTGTTGCGAGAAGAAGAACTCGCTCTCAAGAAGAAATAGGAAGTCAGGAGTAGGCAGTATTGCGATCGTAAAATGCCGACTTCCTACTCTATCCGATAACGTTATCCCTCAAAAAGCTAGTAATTAATGCAAGAAGAAAATCATGGGAAAAGAAATTTTTGACGATGATTCGAGTCTGGCGAAAACTATCGCCCCTCTCTCAGAACCCTGCATAGAAGACAAAGAACAATTGGATCAAACAGAATGCCGGATATCTGTAGCACAAGCGGTTGTAAAAATGCTGGAACTGTTTGATATTAAAAAAGCTTTTGGGGTTTCTGGTGGTGCGATCGCTCCAGTTTGGAATGCTTTAGAACAAAGTTCGATTCAAGTATTCCATTTCCGTCATGAAGCAGGAGCTGCATTTGCTGCAACAGAAGCCTATTTTGTCAATAGTGAAACCGTTGTGGTGTTTACAACTACTGGCCCTGGACTAACGAATGCTTTAACAGGGTTATTTACCGCTCGATCAGAGGGAGCGAAAGTGATCCTAATTTCTCCTTGCACATCTGCTGCTCAACGAGACCAGTTTGCGTTTCAAGAAACCAGTCTTAGCACCATGCCTTCCGACTTTTTTAGTACAGGTACTTTGTTTGACTTTGCTACCATTCTTGAATCTGAGGCTCAATTGCCCATGATCCAAACCAAGTTCGCTAAAGGGTTGGCTCACTCAGATGGCTTTGTTGCTCATATCAGTATTCCCATGGCAGTTGAATCCCATTTAACTGATATCTCCTTACCCCAGATCAAAACGGCTTACTCAACAGTTAGGGCCCGCAAAAGAGAGATTGCCCATTGTGCAAAGTTATTACGTGAAAAGTCTTTTGCCATTTGGCTCGGCTTTGGAGCGCGGGGAGCTGCTAAACAGATTCGCAAACTGGCTGAACGTATGGATGCTCCCGTGATCTGTTCCCCTCGCGCAAAAGGGATTTTTCCTGAAGATCATCCTCTCTTTCTTGGAGTCAGTGGGTTTGGCGGACATTCCTCTGTCCTCACCTATATGCAAGAGTATCTTCCTAAGCATGTATTAGTTTTGGGAACGCACTTGGGAGAATTTACTTCATTCTGGAGTCCAACTATGGTGCCACAGGAGGGATTTATCCAAGTAGATAGCAACCCCTCAGATGCTTATTCTAATTCTGCCAAATGCCTGGCAGCCATCCAGTCTGATGTCAAAGTATTTCTGAAGCAGCTACTTGAGGCTTTACCCAAAAAGACTGTTGAGTCAACACCCGTATCTTTGCCTCGGCCAGAGTATCTTGTCCCGATGAACCCCCAGTCTAGTGGACTTGTACGACCCCAAGTGCTGATGCAGGCCATTCAGAACATCATTGTGGATGGCAGCGATGCTGTAGTGATGACGGAAGCTGGCAGTTCTTTTGCTTGGGGAACTCATACCTTACGTTTCAAAGAGCCAGGTCGCTATCGGGTCAGTATGGGCTTTGGTTCGATGGGTCATGCAGCAACAGGAGTTGTGGGTGCAGCTTTGGCCTTGCAAGACGAGGCGGACTCAGCACGTAAGGCAGTCGCCATTGTCGGAGATGGTGCCATGCTGATGAATAGTGAGGTAAATACGGCTGTCACATATCAGATTCCTGCGGTCTGGATTGTTCTTAACAATAGAAACTACAACTTGTGTGACCAAGGAATGAAGGCATTGGGATTCAAGAACGTTAATGCGGGGATGACGCAAACTGATTTTGCACTTGTCGCTCGTGGAATGGGAGCCAAGGGGGTTCGCATTACCCAAGAGACCGAGATTGAGAAGGCTTTAGCAGAAGCCATGAAAGCGACAGAGCCTTTCGTAATTGATGTAGAGATTGACCCCACAGTACCTGCTCCCCTTGGAGAACGAGTGAAGAGTTTGATGGCTCAAGGGGCACGGGAATCCAAAGGACTTCCGTCCTAGCCCTTTCATTCTGTAGGTTGGGGAAAGAGAATTTTACCTGACAATATCAACCCAATCGACACAAATCCCCCCCAATTTTACAGCTACTGATAATGTATTCAATTAAGGAGACAAATCATGTTAAAATCTGTAGGAATTCGTTCTATTGCTGTCAAATTTCCGAGTGTTATTCGCACCAATAATTACTTTCTAGAACAGTATCCAGAGTTGGTTTCGAGTGCAGAAGAAAGAAGTTTAGCTCGAGCTTTTTCTGCCGATCGCTCAACAGCTCTAAGCAATGATTTTGATCGGGCAATGGCCCCCTATCTATCCGATCCCTTTCGAGGTGCTGTCGAACGGCGAGTGTTGGGAGAAGGAGAATCCCCATTAACCTTAGAGTATGGTGCTGCTGTGGATGCACTAGAGGCAGCCAAATTGCAGCCGGAAGAGATCGATCTGATGATCGTTGCTTCATTTATGTCGGAAAATTATGTTCCTCCTGGTAATGCTGCCTACTTGCACAAACAATTAGGATTGCACTGTCCGGCTTGGAATCTTGAATCTGCTTGTTCAAGTGGATTAATTATCCTCGAAACAGCTTGTGCGATGGTTAATTCAGGTAACTATAAAAATGTGTTGGTTGTTGTATCCAATACCTATTCTCGCGTTTCCCCAGAAGATGATACGGTTTCTTGGTTTATTGGAGATGGAGCAGGGGCAATGGTTGTCAGTCACCTCAAAGAAAATCAAGGAATGTTGGGAATTAAAGTGGTCGATACAGCTCGAACCTGTGGTGCTTTCCAACACCTCATTACAGTTGATAACGAGGGAAACCCCAAAGTGATTATGAAAACCAACAAAGAAGGAGGAAAGAAGATTCGGGAAACGGGTACCGAATATATTCTCTCATGTTGTAGAGGAGCTGCCGTTGCCGCAGGTGTGAGTTTGCAGGCGATCAATTTCTTTGCCTTCAATACTCCCTTAGCTTGGTATGCAGACTTATGTATTCGGACATTAGGACTCGATCCAGACCGCACGATTAACCTCTATCCTCAATATGCCAATATTGGGGCTGTTTTACCAATTGCTAATTTGTATCATGGAGCGCAGACTGGAAAAATCAAGGAAAACGATTTAGTTCTGATTTACACCATTGGATCGGCTTCTACAGCAGGGGCAATGGTCATGCGTTGGGGAGATGTTGCACTCGGCGCTGCACCTGTTCCCTCACCAAGTTCTGTCCAGAAAGTGGCGGTAGCCGTTTAATCTGAATCCCTGTTAGGTGCGTCATACGAGTCTATTTAATACTTATCTCTGTTTAACAGACGTACCCTCCTCATTCTTCCCTCAATAAACGTATCTTTTGTTCAGTTTCTTCATCCAATCAAAGGAGTTGTCATTATGTTGAATCAATCCGTAGGAATTCGTTCATTAGCGATTAGCCTTCCAAGTGGAGTTCGCACCAACGATTTTTGGCGCAAAAATTATCCAGATTTAGTCAAGCAAGCAGAACAACTGACTTTAGCGAAAGCCTTTGCTCCTGAAAAATCAGATTCTAACGAAGCTAATCTTTGGATCGAAGAGATGATCCCCTATTTATCCGATCCATTTCGAGGTTGCGTGGAACGCCGAGTAATTAGCAATGGAGAAGATGTTCTAACCTTGGGATATCAGGCTGCTTGCCAAGCCCTTGAAGCAGCAGATCTGACTGCGGAAGATATAGATTTAGCTATTGTCAACACGATGATGCCTAAAGGAATTATAGTAGGCGATGCAGCCTTTTTTGCTGGCAAACTTGGGCTACACTGTCCTGCTTGGAATCTTGAATCTGCTTGTTCTGCTGCAATGGTTGCCCTTCAGACAGCCTATGCTCAAGTGCGTTCTGGAGAGTGCCGTAATGTTTTAGTAATTACTTCTGCTGCTTACAGTGATTTTCTGGTTCCCAATGATACTCTTTCATTTTTGATGGGTGATGGTGCCAGTGCTTTTGTCGTCAGTGAAGTGAACACTAATTACGGAATCCTTGGCAGCAAAATTCTCAATACTAGTGAAACTTGGGGAGGATTTGATGTTCACGTCTTGAATGATCGTGGCAAAGTGCAAATGCAAATGCAACCAACAGAGAATGCAGGAGCTGTACAGCAGTCTGTCAATAAACATTTTTGCACTTGCTGTGAAGGCGCTGCTACTGCTGCGGGAGTTACACTTGACAAAATTAATTTTTTTGTGTTTCATGCTCCTATGGCTTGGTATGTCAAGTCTTGCACCCGCGCTCTTGGTATTGATCCAACTCAGACAATCAACCTTAACTCATATCTGGGTAATATTGGCCCTGTGTTACCGCCAATGTACTTATACTTTGCTGCTCAGGCTGGTCGCATTCATGAAAACGACTTAGTCCTCCTCTATGCTATTGGTTATTCTGGAAATAGTACTGCATTCGTCATGCGCTGGGGCGATGTGGCGTTAGGCTCACTCCCCAAAAACTCAGAAAAAATCCTCCAGGCAGCTCGTAGCCAAGCCCCTATGACTGTAGCTGCCTAATATCAGCTTCTTTAGGGTCCATCAGTAGATACTGCCTTGGATATCCAGGGGGGTTTAAGACCCGCATCTACCCATTTTGTAAGGACGCGCCCCTGGATATAGAAGAAACTGGGTTTCTAGCCCTTGCTCCCTTGGACTCCTCTCAGGGAGCGCAACAACGAATAATCATTAATTGTTAAGGGCAAACCCCCTGATGATTGCCTCCACGGAAATAGCGTACTGGCTTTGACCAGTCTACATACAGTTCCATCGTGCCATCGGGCAGCCGTCGGGCTGCATTAGCCTCGATAATCGGAGGTACGGGTTGAGGTCGTTGTGTCGCTGTTCTGTCCATGTAGGGAGCAGGGTCTCGGATATCATGCCAGATAGTCACGCCAGAGCGTCTGATGCGGGGATTTTGTGGCATTCCTCCCCGTCCACTGACGACAAAACGACTATCGCCCACTGCATCGCACCCTTGAACGATTATGGTCTCTGGGTCAATTACTTCTGATTCTAATTCGGTATCTTGTTCGGTAGGATTGACATTGGGATTAGAAATGGTGACTGTCCCACTGAGTCCAAACTGGGAACTAGCCGTAATATCGCTCAACGAGGTTAAGTCTTCCCGGAATTCTAAGCCCAAGATACTGTTACTAACAATATTAATATTGCCCCCATTGCCTTCAAACGCATTGGCAACGATATCACTGTTTTCTTCAGAAATGGCAAACACAAAGGGACTGTTAATCGTAATATCCCCTCCATTGCCTGCACCTCCAGCTTCCGTAGAAATCAACCCACCATTGCGCAAGAGGAGAACATCGCCCACTCTTAGCTCAATGTTGCCCCCTTCACCCGAAGCCGTTTCTGCCGTTAACCGTCCGCGATCGCGTAACTCTAGGCGATCGGCTTGCAATTGTAAGTCCCCCGCATTGCCAGTGCCTTCATTCCGAACCGTGATTTCTCCCTCATTCAGCAGTTGTACCTGGTTGCCTTGAATCGTAATTTGCCCCGCATTTCCTGATATCTCTTCCCCTTCATTAGCTAAAGCACCCGCAGAAATTAAGCCTTCCCGTTGAATGAGCAGTACATCAGAAACCGTCAGATCAATATCTCCCCCTTGTCCTAGGGCAGTGGTAGCGGTAACTTTCCCTTCATCGCTTAATTCTAGACGTACCGCTTGAATTGTCAGGTCTCCCGCATTTCCGGTTCCGTTGTTGCGAACCGTGATTTCCCCTTCATTGAGCAGTTGAATCAGATTAGCATTAATCGTAATATTGCCAGAATCGGCGGACAAGGCTTGACTTTGCACCCCGACTTCTCCCACTTCCGTGGAAATTAAGCCTCTATTGCTGACTAACAGCATATCCCCGACTTGCAAATCAATCTTACCACCTCCACCAGAAGCAGTCGCTGTAGTAATTTCTCCTTTGTTTATGACCTCAATACGGTTGGCTTGAATTTGGAGGTTACCTGCTGTGCCAGTGCCTGGATTACCTACACCGATTCTTGCCCCATTAGAAATAGTTAAATGAGGGGTGTTAATGGTCAAACTACCTGCATCCCCAGAAGGACGATCTGGGACTCCCAAAGCTTGACGAAACACTTCTGGGAAAATCAGAGCATCTGATACAATTTCAGCTCGCAGTTCCCCTTCCTCTGTTTTTCCAGTACCATTGACTTCTATAGAATTACTGGCATTGATAATGAGGCTTCCTGCCGATCCTTGAGCCAAAGTTGAAGTGCTGATAGTTGCTCCATCTTGGACAACTAATCTAGATGTTTCTACTGATATTTTTCCTGCATTTCCTTCTCTAATTGCTCCACTACCGATACTTGCTGGTCTCAAGCTTTGAGGAACAAATCCACTCAATACTATGAAATCAGAATTTATAGTAATATTTCCACCTTGTCCAGCACTTAAACTGCTAGTAGAAATTTGCCCTCCATCTAAAGCTACAATATCTTGAGCATCAATCGTGATATTCCCAGCATTACCTTCTCCTGCTGTCACAGCAACCAAACTGCTGAAAATCTCTGGATTATCACTGGCAAAACCATTTACTTCTATCCCATCAGCCGCATTGACCGATACATCGCCTCCATCCCCGCTTCCATAGGTTTTGTTATGTATAATTCCTCCTCCTGATAGCAACAGGTTCCCCGTAGAAATATTCGTTTGCCCTCCTGCTCCCTCACTTACCGTTTCATTAAATAAGAGACTTGGAAATGTCTGTGCTACATCAGTTCCACTGACTTCCAATACCTCACTCGCATTCACCGTTAAGTCACCCGCAGAACTTGAACCACTATTTTGAATCAATCCTACTGACCCTCCTGTGAGGCGCACTTGCCGTCCCACCATCTCAATGGCACCGCGTCCTAATCCACTGGCATCCACTGCGGCCTGTTGTGATAAATTAATGTCCCCAAAACGTTCTACTCCCTCATATCCCAATCGCCATCCTCTCTCTACAGAGGTTAGACTCACTTGTCCTTCACCCACTCCCGCTAGAGCAATATGTCCTTCGGGCGCTCTAACTACTCCCCCAACTAAGTTCACTTCTCCCCCAATTAAGGCTAAAGTATTTCCCGAACTTACCTCCAACCCAGGATTGGCCTCGCTGCGGTCTACTGGAGAGGTCCGAATACTTCTAATCGTCAACCCATGTCCTTCTCCTTCCACCTGAATGGGAGCTGGATTATCCATATTAAAATTTAACCCAATCGGAGAATTGATGGTCAACAACGGTTCCTCGCTAGGGTCGTTCGTATTGAACACTACCCCATCATTAAAGATAATCTGATTGGCTGTTGTGCCAAAAAACGACCCACCCAACCTCAACTGCGCTCCCGAACCAAATCGAATTCCTGCCGGATTAATCAGGAATAGATTCGCTGTTCCTTGGGCTTCAATCAACCCATTAATAAAGGATTGATTCCCCCCAGTCACCCGACTAAAGATATTTTGAATATTAGGACTATTCAGGAACACTGCCGAACCCCCAACAGGAACTGAGAACTCCCGGAAACTATGAAACAAATTCTGTCCCGCAGTCGTTCCCCCATCAATCATAAAATGGGGATTTCCATTTACCCTCGTTCCCAATGAGCCATCAGGAACTACCTGAGCGAAGGTGGGTGAAGCAGTAAAGGAAAAAGTCACAGCAACCAGTGTCGTTGAAAGAGTGAGCCAAGTCCGTTGCATAGCTATGCTCCAGATGAAACGCTTTGCCTCGAACCTATATCTAGATAGCATGATTGTCAAGTAAATAATTAACCTTTATTAAGTATTAACAACGCCAATATTCTTCATTCCTGTCGTTGTTATACTCCCAATCCGTAAAGTTGAGAAAGGCGGCTTTAGTAGATGAGTGCTGGTTTCTTGGGGTTTTAATTCTCCGGAGAATAATACCTTATCTAATATTTATCTATCAATTGAGTTTGATCTTTTTAGCTTTTCTGAGATAGAAAAACATTGTGAAAGCAAGAATTTACTGCTAGACTACACTCGATCCCACTGGCCCTGAGCGGAGTCGAAGGGAGGGGGATAACGCACCAAAAAGTATCCTGGTTATAATTTATGCTTAATCGAGTTCAATTTAGCCGTAAAATAGGTCTTTTTTTAGCAACTGTGGTGCTATTAGAAGTCAGTCCAAGACCAGTTCTTGCTTATCGGAAATCTAGTCCAATGATTGCAGATGCGATCGCTCTAACTGAGTCTCCTTCCTCCCCCTTACCCCTGGATTCTCGAGGCATAAAAATTAGCCAGCGCATTACCCCTCCGATCCCTCAACCGCAACTGCCGAGTGAACCTCTACCTCCTCCAGAAGAGATCTTGATTCCTCCTGAATCTCCAGAAGACTCAGAAATTATACCGTCGGAAGGAGAAAGTAATTTTTGGATTGAGAGATTTGAAATTGAGGGGAATACAGTCTTTAGTAATGAGGAATTAACAGAAGCGCTTGCCTCTTTTCTCCAGCAAGAGTTAACCTTGGTTGAACTGTTAAAAATTCGGTCAGTTATTGCTGAACTTTATAGCCGTGAGGGTTACATTTCTTCTGGAGCGATTTTTCCTCTGCAAAGAATAACTGATGGGACGCTAAAAATTCAGGTTATTGAAGGCAGTTTAGAATCGATTGAAGTCATTGGAGTGCGTCGCCTCAGTTCTAACTATATTCGTAGTCGCCTCGCTTTGGTGGGTTCCCCTCCACTAAATATCAACCGCGTATTAGAAGGGATGCAACTGTTGCGCTTCGATCCTCTCATAGAGAGCATTACCGGCGAACTGCAAGCGGGGAGTAGCCCACAAACCCGCATATTGGTGGTCACGGTTACGGAAGCTGATAGTTTTACGATTACTACTAATCTGGATAATGCTCGCGTTCCTAGTGTGGGTACGTTTCGCCGACAATTGCTGATCGAGGAAGGCAACTTAACGGGTTTGGGGGATAAAATTCTCGGTATTTATACGAATACAGATGGCAGCAATATTTTTGATTTTAACTATACCTTGCCCTTGAATGCTAGCAATGGAACCTTGAGTGCTGGGTTTGGCATTAGTCGTAGCCGTGTGATTACAGAGCCTTTCGATCGCCTGGGGATCACTTCTGCCTCTAACTACTATAGAGTCAGTTATCGCCAGCCGCTTATTCGGACGACTCGACAAGAACTTGCTCTAGGATTGACGTTTTCTTGGCAAGATAGTCAAACGGAATTAGAGCTGGATGATATTGGGCCTTTTCCCCTTTCTCCTGGAGCTGACGATCGCGGTAGCACCCGTATTGCTGCTCTGCGATTTTTTCAGGAATGGACAACCCGGAGCGAACGGGATGTTGTCAGTTTGCGATCGCAATTTAGTTTCGGTTTAAATCAACTCTTTAATGCCAGCCGTAACGAAGCTCCTCCTGACAGTAATTTTTACACTTGGCGGGGACAAGGACAGTGGGTGCATTTATTGGCTCCTGATATGCTATCGATTGTTCGTACCGATATCCAACTAGCCGATCGCCCTCTGGTTCCTTTGGAGCAAATGGGATTAGGTGGAGTAGACACTGTGCGTGGATATCGTCAAGAAACTCTACTGACGGATAATGGAGCTTTATTCTCAGCAGAAGTGCAACTGCCTGTGGTGCGAGTTCCCAGAGTCCAAGGGATTTTACATCTGATTCCCTTTATTGATCTTGGAGTTGGCTGGAATGAACAGGATTTAGATCTCGAAGAAAACTTCTTAGCTGGAACGGGTTTAGGATTATCTTGGCGGATGAGCGATCGCTTCATCGCTCGAGTAGACTGGGGTATCCCACTAACTTCCCTTTCCTCTGACGGCGAGAGTTGGCAAGAAAATGGCGTTTATTTTTCTATCCTCACGAATTTTTAAAATTTCATGGAACCCTAGGCTTCTTGTACGAGAACATAGGGTTGGACAATAAGAGCCTCAAACTGTTGATCTTCAACACGCTCCCAATGATTTAATTGTTCAAGGGTGGGTTTAGCGATCAATTGTTCGCTAATCCAGTGTTGTACGGAAGTGAGTTGATCCGTGGCGATCGCCACTCCGACATCGACTAAATCTAATCCTTGAGTCACCACTACCACATTATCCCTAGCAATATGAGGCTTGAGCCATTGCCATTGTGCGCGATCGATTTCTTGCGCGAGACGTTCCCTAATGTCTTCCATATTTGAGGTTATCTATTCTAATTTTGCACCTGCTTATTCTACCGTCCTAAGTCGTGGAGTGCATGGATAGCATCTTTACAGACTTCAGTCATTCGCTCTAACTCTGCTCGTTTCGTTGTTTTTGGAGGATCGATCAAAGAGCCAATACGGACGGTAATCGGAACAGAGCGCGGGAGAGGAGTCTCTTTAACGAGGATGTTTTCCGTACCCCATAAACTAATCGGTAATAGGGGCGCTCCAGCTTTAGCCGCAATCATAGCTGCGCCTAATTTCGGCACACTAATGCGACCGTCTTTAGTCCGAGTGCCTTGTAAAAATAATCCTGTCGCCCACCCTTCTTCTAAAGCAGATAGGGCATTACGAATAGCACTGCGATCGGCGGCTGCCCGTTCAACGGGATAGGCTCCATATAAGCGGATAGCTTGTTTTAATACGGGAACTTTAAATAATTCTTCCTTGGCCATAAAAGCGACCGGTCGACGCACACAGTTGGAGAGAATGGGCGGATCGAAATAACTGGCATGGTTACTGACAATGACTAACGGCCCCTCCTGGGGAACATTTTCCGCCCCATAAATCTGGCCTTGAAAATACACATGCAGCATGGGACTGACCACAGACCACTTGAAGATGTGGTAAAGAATAAGACTTTTCAAGGGTTCGCGGTTTTGAGTCATGGTTTTGAGAACGAATCGGGATAGGGAAGAAAAGGTTTAGAGATTTTATCAAACTGAGCAGCTCTTTAGGGTTTTACTTTGATTAATTTATTGAGTCTAAGCTGATGGGAGGGACTTAACAGCGCTTGCCAGGCGAGCAGGACAACACCGAGGGTTCCTAATGCACTTCCAGAGGCGATCGCAAAGATAATGATAATTTGATACCGCACTGCATCTAAGGGACTAGCTCCAGCTAAAATTTGACCGGTCATCATCCCTGGCAAATTGACCACTCCCATCACCATCATCGAGTTAATGATCGGAATCATGCCGCGCCTAACGGCTTGTTTGACTTCGGCATGGGTGGCTTCCCATCGGGTTGCTCCTAAGCTCAGAAGAGTTTCAATTTTGCCCTGATTCGTCACTAAACTCTCCATAAATTGCTCTAATCCTAAGGACACTCCATTCAAAGCATTACCTAAAATCATACCCAATAGGGGAATTAAATATTGGGGATCGTACCAGGGATTGACTTGAATTACAGCCAGGATAGAGAATTGGGTAATGAAGAACGCAGCCACCAAAATGGAGAGGAAGGAGCGCCAATAGATACCCACAAAGCGCCTTGAGGTGCGGTTAACGCCAGACATTCCCGCGATGCTGGTCATCAGGATAGCCAGCAGTAAAATGGCGATCGGATTCGATAAGGAAAATAGCCAATTGAGGACATATCCAATTAACAATAATTGGACGACCATGCGAATCGTGGCGATCGCTAAGGTTTTCTCTAATCCTAACCGTAAACCCACCGATAATCCCATATTGATGAGAATTAATAGGGATGAACTGACCAATTGAATCTCACTAATCGAAATCGTGCTCTTGGACATGAATTCTTACCACTTCATCATCGGTAATGGGTTAAGGAGATTGTGCTTAAATTCTTCTTTAGTTAATCGCAATAAGTTTTGATGAAATCCAAGATTAGGAAAGGTTTTAAAGACTTCTTTAATATAAATTCTCGGTAAACCAAACGATCTCCACCCCTGAGACACATCCACCCAATCTCCTTTTCTAAACACTTCCACTAACGGATACTCGCAGTTACGAACACGGGTGAATTTGTGGTGTAAATCGATCATGAGCGAAATTTCCGTTGACCATGACTCCTTACCTTGATTTTTGAGGTAAGTTTTAGCTAATTCAATCGATGGCGGTAAATAGTCCACCGTATCATCTGGCCAAATCCCCAGATCGTGAAAACAGCCAGCAATAATCAACTTTTCTCGATCGTCCTCCTGGCAATTATGAAAAATAAAGCAGAAATTCAATACTCGATAGACATGGTTTTTATATGGCTCGTATTGACTGCCGATCGCGGATTTCCACTCACCGAGAATGGATTCTAATAGGGGGATATTGGTTTCTATGCACATAAAGTGTACTAAAAGTTTTTCATCGCCCGTTGAATTTGCCGTTGATCGTCACGGCGTTTGATGTCTTCTCGTTTATCATGGAGTTTTTTCCCTCGACCTAAACCGACGGCTACTTTAACCCATCCTTCTTTTAAATAAAGCTTGAGGGGAATTAAGGTTAAGCCTTTCTGTTCCACTTTACCGATGAGTTTACGAATTTCCTCTTTATGTAATAACAACCGGCGGGTTCGTAAGGGGTCATGGTTAAAGTAATTCCCTGTGGTTTTGTGGGGAGAAATATGCACATTGAGTAAGACGGCTTCTTGATTACGAATTAACACATAGCCATCGCGAAGATTAACCCGTCCTTCGCGAATCGATTTGACTTCGGTTCCCCGCAGTTCAATTCCGGCTTCATAGGTTTCTAATATTTCATATAGGTATCGTGCTTGCCGGTTATCGCTTAAGATTTTATGTCCACTGCCTGTTTTAGCCATAGTTTTTCCTCGACATACATTATTTTCCAACCGCTCCATCCCCGTAAATCCCTCTTGGGAAGGGAGGCTTTTTCTACGAGTTTATCCCTCTCAATTCCTTTTAGACAGCCTGACTTTCTCTATTGGCTCTCTTTTTAAGGGGGATAGGCTAGAGCGAGATTAAATGTGCTATACCTTACTCTTTACTCAACGACAATACACCATTCATAGAGATCGTAGGTGACACAATGGTTAAGAATCAAGGGATCTTGCTCGACGATTGCCTCTGCTTCTTCCCAAGATTTGGCTTCAAATACTAACATGCCACCGCCTCGTCTGCGCCAATATCCACTCCGCGCTTTATATCCTTTATTCACGAGGTCTTGAACAAAGGCTTTGTGGGCGGGAACATACCGATCGAATGTCGCTTTATCGACGATTCCAGATTCGATTTTGGCAAACCAAGGCATGATCGAAGAAGGATTATGAATTTTTGGGTGATTCTTTTTTATTTTAGCGATGAATAGCAAAATGGAGCGTTTTTTTGTGGCTCTTGTGGTTCCCTCTGGGTTTCAGGAGGAAGTGGAGCAGATTAAGCAGGAGTTTAGCGATCGCTACCAGAGTCGCAAAGCCTTTAATTCTCCTGCCCATATTACCCTACAACCGCCGTTTGAGTGGGAACCCGGCAACATCCAACAGGTGGAAGAGTCCTTAGAAGATTTTGTAGGTAATACTTTCCCCATCCCCATTCAGCTCGACGGGTTCGCGGCCTTTCCCCCCAAGGTCATCTATATCAATGTGGTCAAAACCCCTGAACTGATGGCCCTGCAATCTGCCTTGATCCACCATCTTCAAAGTACCCTCCCCTCCATCAAACGATCCTCCCATCCCTCCTTTACCCCCCATGTCACCGTTGCCTTTCGGGACTTAACCCCCAAGAACTTCCGCCAAGCCTGGCCCAACTTTGAGCATCGTTCGTTTCAAGGTAAGTTTATCGCTTCTAGTCTGACCCTCCTACGCCATAACGGTCAACGTTGGCAGTTGTTTGATGAGTTTCCCTTACCCGAAGAAATATAAAGTTTTGTTACGAATACTGGACATTTTGCAAAACCGTATATTAGACTACAGAAAGTTAAAGATAAATCGTTCATCTTACTTTACTTCGTTTGTCGAGTAAGACGGAAGTAAGGAGAAATCCTGAAGGAACGCGCCTCTGTTAACGATGAAACAAAGCGAGTTTGATTATCTTAGGAGGCGAAAGCTATGGAACTTTGTTATCGCGGACTTACCTATAATTACAATCCCCCCACTATCGAAATGGGAGAGGAAAAGGTTGGTGGAACCTATCGCGGTTTAGAATGGCGGTTCCGCAACATCAAGAAAGCACCAGTGATGCAGACCAACCTGGATCTCAAATATCGTGGACTAAGGTATCATGTCGGCAGTGAAGTGAAAGCACCGCAAGCTATTCCAGAGGTGGCACCAGTTACCCCAGTGGTTGCTGCGGCAGCATCGATGGCTGGATCGGTAGCGGAAACAGCCAGAGCTTTAATGATTTCTCGCGATCGTAGCATCAAAATCCGTCAACAAGCCATGCTCGGCCGTTTAGCCACAGAAGTGGGTTTAACTGCTGATTCTGGAAAATATTGGAGTCGCATTCAAGGTAAAATCCAACCCACATTCCGGGTGAACTATGAGCATCATGTAGGTTCCTACAGCTAGAAACGCTGTTTTAGATTAGCTCTTAGTTGGTATATTTTGAGTATCGTCTCCCTCCAAGGCTCTTGGAGGGAGCTTTTTAGGATTTATCCCTCTTTTGTAACTGTGCGGAATCAAGTAGGAATTATAGTGAATTCGATGAGCTAGTAAGGGCTTATCCCTCTTCTATCACTCTAGGCAGAGGAAAATAAGAAATCAGGCTCAAGGGAG
>NZ_CEZBFX010000071.1:0-3446 GCF_982964205.1 Roseofilum sp.
AATTAAGGCAGAGATTGCCTCGATATTACCTGGGTCAATTTCCCCTAAAATATCAGCCGCCCACCAACAGGTTTCTTCATCTTCAGTATCCCTGAGAAGTTGGACTAAAGCCGCGATCGCGATCTCCTGACTATTGCCTTGTAAAGTTTTCCGTAAACTCTCAGCCACCAGCCAACCGGGATTTCTATCCCTAGCCTCCTTAAGGAGTTCAACTAGAACTGCGATCGCCTGGGAATTGCTTTGTCCGATTTGCCCTAAGCTCTCAATCGTGTTCCAACGGGTTTTTTTATCCTCAATCTGTTCAAGAACTTGGGTTAAGGCTGGGATGACCTGGGAATTTTTTGGGTCGATTTTACCTAAACTATTAGCTGTAGGCCAACGGATAAATTCATCCTCAGTCTGCTGGAGAACTTGGACTAATACTGCAATTACTTGGGGATTTCCTGGGTCTATTTTCTCTAAAGTCTCAGCAGCCATACAGCGAGTCAATTCATCTTCAGTGTCCCTGAGAAGTTGGACTAATCCGGCGATCGCTTCGGCATTACCTCGTCCGATTTTCTCTAAACTATGCGCTGCGTGCCAACGAGTATTTATGCTCGCAGCATCCCCGAGTGCTTCCACTAAAGCGGCGATAACCTCGGCATTGCCCTGTCCAATTTCGGCCAAACTCTGAGCTGCTTGCCAACGAGTATATTTATACTTAGTATCCCTGAGAAGTTGGATTAATACGGCGATCGCCTGGGCATTATCTAGTGCGATTTTTCCTAGACTACAAGCCACCCATCTACGGATAGATTGATCCTTAGTCTGTTCGAGAATCTGCACGAAAGCCGCGATCGCCTGGGGATTTCCTGGTGCGATTTTCGTGAGAGTATAAGCTGTATATCTACGAGTATCTTCATCCTTGGTTTTCCTGAGAAGCTGAATTAATGCTGCGATCGCTTCTGGATTACCTTGCCCAATTTTCTCCAAATACTCAATGACTTTCCTACAGATTAATGTAGGACATTGGGGCTGTTGCAGGAGATTGCCAAGGGCTTGAATCACTCGCACTCTGTCAGTTTCTGATAGAGTTTCCCTAGCTCTGTTTGCAATAGGATAGAGAACTATTTGCCATTGCTGTTTTTCAGTATTAAAATCTCCAAATGCCCACTTCACCATCTGTTGGACAATTTCATCGGTAAGAGAACAACTCTTAAACTCGCCAATGCCCACCGCAGCGAGAAAATAGGCTTGATATTGATAAAATCCGCGATCGACTTTCTGAAGATTCCATTCTCCACACCCATCCTCAAAATTCACCAATTCCTCGATAAACTGCTCCTTCTTCTCATCTTCCACATCCTCGCGTCCCAACCACAATAAAATAACCTCGCGCCAACGGGGTTCAAAAATACGATAGGGTTGACTCGAAGGCTGTTCGGGCGAATGATCGGCGGGCAGAAAAAAGTGCCAGTCAGTAATAGCACCAGCGGCAATAAGCGGCTCTACTTGTTCAAATGCCAAATCTTCTGGTGTCATGGCGATTTAACCTCTTGAGAAACGATTCAGAAACCGGGTTTTTACCCAAATCTCCCAGAATGGGCGAGTACAGAAAGCGTTCTAGTTTATGGGTTGACTGGGTTGACTTATTCAGGCATTCATTCCATCTTCATACCCAGGTTTCATCCAAGCTAATTGCTCATTTCTGTAGAATGGTGTCAGCTTAACTCTCGTTTCTTCCATTTTCGAGGCAGATAAGGGGCTAAAATTCTGCATGAAATCGATGTTATCTTTCAAGAGTGCCAAGCTATCGATTCCAACGACGGCTGCTGAAATATGGTCTAAGCTCAAAGCATAACTAAGCAGATCCCTAGGATTGAGATTTTCGATGGTTTCTCTAGGGCGAATGACTTTCATTGCCAGTACTCCCATTCCCTTCCTTCCTGCGGCTGGAACGGCTTGTTCCTCAAATTTCTGTTCTGGACGCTGATGATTCATCGCGATCAGCATGGTATCAAAATCGTACATTTGAGCCGCTTTCTTCATCGCTTCGGCTGAAGTATGTCCACTAAAGCCGATATGTGCGATCGCCCCTTCTTCTTTATATTGATGCAGCACTTCCAAAACCTGACCTTTTTGTCCTAGAGTTTCAACATCTTCGACAGACCTTATAGAATGAACTTGCAAGAGATCGATGTAATCTGTCTGAAGGCGTTTTAAACTTCTCTCAATCGTCTTTTTGGCACTTTCCCCATCCCGTTGAGCGACTTTAGTGGCTAAAAAGACTTCCTTCCTCCTCTGTTTGAGCAACTTGCCCAAACGCTCCTCGCTCGAAATCTGGTGGTTTCCATAATTTGCGGCTGTATCCCAACAATATAATCCGCGATCGAGGGCATATTCGAGTAACTCAAGAGCTTTATCCTCGTCTTGGATCGCCATAAATCGACTACCACAACCGATAATGATCGGTGGAACCTCTATTCCTGTTTTTCCGAGCGTTCTAGTCGGCAGTTGCTTTGCATCATAAGAGGGTGAACTCCCAAGACTCAAATGGGGAACGACAACAGCAGTCGCGCTAGCAACCGCAGCAGTTTTGACAAATTCTCGGCGTGTAATCATTTTGGCTCATTATGGAATTTAAGGTTTTGTTGGTTCAATTGTAGTCAAGGATCGAAGCGATCGCCGATTGACTAAGAATTGAACCGTTCTACCGGTTTTCCATAGACTTCGATCCAGTCTAGTCTAGAGGATGCTGAACTGGAGCCTCCTCTCATCAGATCTGTAATTCCGATTTCATCGACTCGTGAAAGATCGACAGAGGAGACTTTCTCTCTTTCCGTTATCGTCTCCATTGAGAGTGCATACCATTCTAAGTCCATCAGGTTAAACTCACCGATTTTCCAGTCTTCCGATGCTCCTTGAGTGCGATCGCTCACCAACCACGTGCCATCTTCAAGTTTTAAGAGGATGTGCAATCTCCTGAAACCCGATTGTTTAGTCCGCCATCTGACTTTAGCTACTCCTCTCAAGTCAACCAGAAATCGCCTGTGGCTAAACGTTGCTGCCCAGTTGCTCGAGCATCTCCCCGACCATATGTAATAAGGATCGTTGGCTATGTTATCATGATGGCTCTTTTTGAGATTGTCTTTAGCTGAACCATATAAATTAAGAATTACATCTTCATGGCTAATATGTGCCTGAGTTATGGGAATGGCAGCCGGAATCTCCCGTAAGTCTTCTCTGTACACAAGAGATGGGCGATCGTTGGAAACAGCGAATTGTCCGTTAATAATGACAACTAGAAGAGTTAGCTGAATCAGAATTAAAACCCACCAATATTTCTTGATTTTCATAGTACTGTCTTCTATTTTGTCTGGTTTATACTCGCCAGTGAGAAGGTATCCTCATTACTGTACGCGATCGCCTAAAATGAATTATAGGATCGCAGAGGTGAACATGGTACA
>NZ_CEZBFX010000071.1:3546-25511 GCF_982964205.1 Roseofilum sp.
GTTTCAATGGTGATTTTTTCGCCTGCATCTAACTCTACGGTTGCTGTACTATCGAGTTCTTCGGTGTAACCGTTTTTGCGCTCGATCCAGTTGCGTCCAACGGCTCCTGGTTCGCCACCGGCTAGACCGAAGGGGGGAATTTTGCGATGGTTAGAAAGAATACCTGCCGTCATGGGTTCTAGGAATTGGATGCGGCGCACGATGCCGTTACCGCCACAAAATTGCCCTTTTCCGCCACTTTGGGGACGGATGGCAAATTCTTCCAAACGGACGGGAAAGCGGTGTTCTAGGACTTCTGGATCGGTCAGCCTTGAGTTGGTCATGTGGGTATGCACCGCGTCTGTACCGTGGAAGGTGGGGCCAGCACCTGAACCGCCGCAAATGGTTTCGTAGTATTGATAATCTGGGTTGCCAAAGGTAAAGTTATTCATGGTTCCTTGGGAAGCGGCGAGGAGTTCTAGCGCTCCGTAGAGGGTATCAACGATCGCCTGGGAAGTCTCTACGTTGCCGGCAACAACGGCAGCCGGATAGTGGGGATTGAGCATGGAGCCTTCTGGAATCTTGATATTGAGGGGTTTCAGGCATCCGGCATTCAGGGGAATGGGGTCGTCCACGAGGGTGCGAAAGACGTACAATACGGCAGCCTGACAGACGGCTTTAGGGGCATTAAAGTTATTGGGCAGTTGGGCAGATGTGCCGGTAAAGTCGATCGCCGCGCTGCATTGTTCTCGGTCAACCGTGATGGTAACGTGAATCACTGCACCATTATCGAATTCATAAGTAAATTCACCATTGGATAACTGGGCGATCGCCGATCTCACCGCCTGTTCTGCATTGTCTTGCACATATCCCATATAGGATTGTACGGTTTCTAGACCATACTGATTGACCATTTTCACCAATTCTCGAACACCCTGATTATTGGCTGCAATTTGTGCTTGCAAGTCGGCTAAATTTTGGGAATAATTACGAGCGGGATAGGGAGGCGCTAACAAGCGATCGATAAGTAAATTGGCTTCAAATCTCCCCTCAGTCACTAACAGAAAATTATCGAATAAAATCCCCTCTTCTGTAATCGTTTGACTATGGGGCGGCATGGAGCCGGGGGTAATGCCTCCGAGGTCGGCATGATGTCCTCGCGAAGCCACATAAAAGGAGGGTTTTATGGGATTTTGAGGTAAAAAGACTGGCGTAATTGCGGTGATATCCGGTAAATGAGTTCCGCCATTATAGGGATTATTAGAAAGATAAACCTCTCCCGGTTTAATCTCGTTTCCCTTATCTTGAATTAAGGCTTTGACACTTTCGCTCATCGAGCCTAAATGAACCGGGATATGGGGTGCATTGGCGACTAAATTACCCTCTGGATCGAACAGGGCGCAGGAGAAGTCCAACCGTTCCTTAATATTGACAGAAACCGCGGTATTTTGTAGGGTTACGCCCATTTGTTCGGCGATCGCCCCAAATAGGTTATTGAAAATTTCCAACAGCACCGGATCTTTTTTCACCCTTTCCGTAGGGACATTTTCTATAGGGGCGGGTTTACGATGCTCTTGGTGGGGAGGTGAAGATGTTGATAAACCCGCTCTTACAAATCCAGTTTCCGTAGAGGCGGGTTTACGAAGAGCTGGGTAGGAAGAGGAAACTGTCGGTGAACCCGCTCTCCCATCTTGGTACGAAGCGGCATGGATAGCCGTTAATACTAAATGTTGACGGGGATGAACTTGCGCTTGCCAACCGCTTTCAATTACATTGGTTCCGGTAGGTTCAATAATTAGTGCAGGTCCAATTATTGTGTGTCCTGGTTGTAACTTTTGGCGGTCATAAACTGGCACATATTGCCACTTTGGTGATGCAGATGTAAGGGCGGGTTCGCCAATATTATCGCCTTCCCACCGAGATCTTCGTGAACCCGCCCCTACAGAACCCAATTCTACGGAATTTTGTATGGAACAATAAACGGGAACTCTTGCCATTTCTGGGGGGACACTATCGGTAACGGGTTCTTGAATTTCCCCTTCAGGATGAGCCATGGTTTGCACAATTTCTACTGAAACCATATCCACCACTAACGGTTTTTGGGTTAAGGTAAAGCCATAGCGTTGCTGATGTTGATGCTCAAATTCTTGTTTGAGGTTTTCTAGAGAAGAATCGGAAAAATTGACCAATAAAGGCGTATCGCTGCCTTCATATTTTAGATGCAGTTTAACCATAATTTCTTCGCGATCGCCGGACTGTTCCGATAATTCTGCTTGCGCGTCTTTGACTAACTGGGGAATCACCCGATCTTGCAACTCTACCATTACACCATCGGTTAGCTCTTCCTCAAGGGTTTGCTCGCGCATGATGCGAATATCAGCAAGTCCCATGCCATAGGCTGAGAGTACCCCAGCGTAGGGATGAATAACAATTTGACGAATGCCTAATGTATCGGCGAGTTGACAGGCATGTTGCCCCCCTGCACCGCCAAAGCAACAGAGGGTATAGCCAGAAACATCATAACCCCGTTGCAGAGAGATTTTTTTAATCGCATTGGCCATATTTTCAATGGCGATCGCAATAAACCCCGTCGCCACTTGTTCCGCTGTCCGTAGATCTCCCGTTTCTTTCTGTATCTCCTGAGCCAGAGTTTGGAACTGCTCGCGCACGCGATCGCCATCTAGAGGTCGGTTTCCCTGGGAGCCAAAAACCGCCGGGAAAAAGCGCGGATTCAGTTTCCCCAACAGTACATTACAGTCGGTAATCGTCAGGGGGCCGCCCCGTCGATAGCAGACAGGCCCAGGGTTTGCACCGGCTGAATCCGGCCCGACACGGTAGCGGGAACCGTCGAAGAATACCACCGAACTGCCCCCAGCCGCTACCGTGTGAATCGCCATCATGGGCGATCGCACCCTTACCCCAGCAATTTCGGTATCAAATTGTCGTTCGTATTCCCCGTTATAATGAGCGACATCGGTGGACGTGCCACCCATATCAAAAGTAATAATTTTCTCAAAACCGGCTTGGGCACTGGTTTGTACTGCTCCCACAATGCCTCCGGCTGGCCCCGATAGGATGCTATCTTTACCTTGGAATTGCTCGGCATCTACTAACCCGCCATTAGACTGCATGAACATCAGATTAACGACATCTCCTGATTCTCCCGTCAGTTGTTCTTGCACTTGATTCACGTAGCGTCGGAGGATGGGAGACAGATATGCATCGACAACGGTGGTATCTCCGCGACTGACGAGTTTGATCAGGGGGCTAACTTGATGGGAGACAGAGATTTGAGTAAAGCCCATGTTTTTCGCCAGTTGTGCCACGTCCTGTTCGTGTTGGGGATAGCGATAGCCATGCAAAAGGGCGATCGCACAACTGCGGATTCCGCGATCGTAGGCGGCTTGCAGTTGGGGCACCAGAGCCTCCCGGTTAACCGGTTGCAATTCTTGCCCCTTAGCACTGAGGCGCTCTTGGACTTCGATCGCTTCTTCATAGAGTAATTCTGGCAGTTGAATCTGTTGGGCAAACAGATCCGGGCGGTTTTGATAGCCAATACGCAACGCATCCCGAAAGCCTTGGGTGATTAACAGAACCGTGCGATCGCCTTTTCGCTCTAATAGGGCATTCGTCGCCACCGTCGTTCCCATTTTTACCACCGCAATGCGATCGCTCTCAATGGGTTCATCCGCTCCCACGCCTAACAGATCGCGAATCCCTTGAATCGCTGCATCTGCATAGCGTTCTGGATTTTCCGAGAGGAGTTTATGAGCCACCGTTTGACCCTCTGGACTCAGGGCAACTAGATCGGTAAACGTTCCGCCGCGATCGATCCAAATATGCCAGCGGCGATCGGAATAAGGATGGGACATGGGGGAATGGGGAAATAGGGGAAGATAGTACAGGAAGTCAAGATTAAGAATGCCACAGTTGCTCGATGCTGACAAACTGATACTCTTGTTTTAACAGCATGGGGATGATATGCTCTGTAATTTCGGCCACACTCTGCCCCCCATACCGGCCATCATGGAGAACAATCACCGAACCGGGGCAAACCCTTTTCATGACCCGATTGACGACAATTGAGACTCCTGGATCGACCCAATCTTCGGGAACCACGGTCCACATGACCGGCCGATAATTCCATTGCTGCAATAGGTCTAGGGTTTGGGGAATAAATAACCCATTGGGAGGCCGTACATCCCGAAATCGCGATCGCTCGGTTTCGGGATTTAAACCACAGGCCTCAAGAATCGCAGTTTGAGTATTGTATAACCCTTGGCAGAGTTGCTCTGGAGTGAGTTCGGGAAAGTTCTGATGGGTATAGCCATGTAACCCAATCCAATGACCGCGATCGTAAATCGCTTTGGCGACTTCTGGATACTGTTTAACCTGTTGTCCGAGGCAAAAAAAGTTGGCTTTAACGGCGTAGGTTTCTAAAACCGTTAACAGCTCTAGGGTGTATTGGGGATGGGGACCATCATCAAAGGTTAAGGCGATCGCCTTTTGATGGGGATTTCCCCGCCATAAACACTGGGGAAATAAGGGTTTTAAGCCTTGATAGAGGATAGGATATAGGGGATATAACTGAAGTGACATGGCGATCTCGATTTATCCGGTTGGCCCTAAATACTGAATTAAATAAGGAGAAAATACCTCATAAATCAAGGTAAACGGCCGTTTATGATGCCAAAATAGATAATGGCGACCCCAAAAGGGCCCCGGTTGCTCAAAGGCTTCCTCTAAGGCTTGAGAATGGCCATAATACAAACCTTGAATATCTCGATACAACTCGGTTCTCAACTGCGCTAAACTCGCCCAGATGGGTAACGAGCGATTTTGTAAATAGTCATCGACATGACTGGCTTCCCACCAAGAAGTCGCATAGGCTAATCGTTGTCCTGATGCAGTTCTCAACCAAACCTGTCGCCTTAATCTGGGCCCTGGAATTGCTGAAATCTGACCCGGAGCGCGATCGCCATTCATGCCAATCGGAGACATATCAATCACATCGACTTCCGTTGGTTCGCGGGTTAACAATTGCAAGTGACGCGTGGGCGAACCATCCCCAAGTAAAAGAATTTGCCAAGCAGGAGAGAGTTGTTCATGGGGGAGTCCGGTTTGGATCTCAGTTTCATCACCTTGCCAGAGGGGGTGCAGGCGATGCCAAGTTGTTGATACTGGAGTTTGGGATTGGGCGGTTACAGTCAAGGGTCTTCACATAACTTAACTTTTCTTAAGTTTTATGATAGCGCTATGGGCAAGTAATGGGGAATGAGTAGGGATAACCGGTTAAGGCTGTAAGCTAGGGGGGCACGAATGGCAATAGCTTGTCAGGATTGACTATGAGAGATTTAAAAAGTATCACCCGGTCTACTGTAGAGCAGTGGTTAACCGAAATTGAAGCGTTGAATGTGTCAGGAAGTTTACCGACTTATATCCCTAAGTTAGCCAAGGTTGATCCGCAAAACAGGGGGATTTATATTCAAAGTTTGCACGATCCAGGGGATGGATGGGGGGAACATGATGTACCGTTGATGAGTGTGATTAAGCCCTTTGTTTTGCTGTATTGTTTAGAACAGTTAGGAACCGAGAAAATTAAGGGCATTGTCGGTAATTGCCCCTCAGATTACCCATATAACTCGGTCGAACAGTTACAAGTAGATCAGGGATTTCCCCGCAATTCGATGATCAATAGTGGGGCGATCGCCCTCTGTTCCCATTTGCCCGGATCTACCAGTATAGAAAAATTTGAAAGATTCCGTAATTGGCTCAATGATTATGGTCAAACTGAGTTATTTGTAGATCGGCAACTTTTAGCGTCTGTAGAATCTTTACCGAATCAAACCAATCAGAATTTAACCCAAATCCTGGCACAATCGGGTTATTTAGGCAGTCCTGAATCAGTTGCATTAGATACTTATCAAAAGGTGTGTTGTTTATCATCCAGTCTTGAATATTTGGTTCAATTGGGACTAGGATTGGTTAATCCGCAAGGTAAAATCAAGTCAGAGCATCAATTCTGGGTGACAGAGTTAATGCAAACCTGTGGATTATATGAATATTCAGCAGAATTTGCCTCTTTAGTGGGATTACCGACAAAGTCAGGAGTGAGTGGAGTATTATTATCCTTAGTTCCCCAGCAGGGGGCGATCGCCACTTATAGCCCCCTTCTTGATTCTATGGGAAATTCTGTTGTGGGCATGGCATTATTAAAACGAATAGCCACTTATTTGCACGATTAAAACCCTAAACTCTAGCCAAAAATTTTCCTCTTTTTCTAAAATTTCTCTCCTAAAGAACTCCAAAGTTGAGCTTCTGTCGGAATCATACGTTCTGTCGATGGCATGTGGAGAGAAATTGGAGTCTGTTTCTCTGCTAAAGAACTCCAGAGTTGAGCTTCTGTGGGTATCAGAGTCGTTGTTACTGAAAGATCTGAAAATAAAGCAATGGGGATAAATCCCAGCACAAAAGATCCGAAAATGATTGCCAGAACCATTTCTGAGCGACTTCCAGAGTGATTTTTTAAATAGACATTAACAGGGTGATATTCATGAACGCTCATGGTTCAACTCCTAGGTAAACTCTCGCTAACCTCACTGTAGCGCTGTTCAATCTCATTACAGAAAAACAGAAAAAAACTGTAACCTAAGTTACTAAAACTTTACTACCAGCGCAATTTTCGCATAGAAATTATCGATAAAAGACATATAATAATTCTCTCTTCTATCAAGTAAAAACTTGAAGGCTTAGAGACTAAACAATACAAGCTATGGCTAGAGTGCGAAGTGCAATAAAAATTCCATAAAATCTCTTGTTTGCTCCCTCTACCTCCTCATCACAGTGCAACGTTCTGTATGACGTTTTTCTCTAACGGTAGCTCAATAATTAAGTCAGTTCCCTCTCCTGGAATAGAATGACATCTCAATTTTCCTCTACAGTGATCCACAATAATAGAATAATTGATAGACAAGCCCAAACCCGTTCCACTACCAACAGGTTTTGTTGTAAAAAAGGGATCGAATATCTTAGCCTTAACTTCCTCGCTCATCCCACAACCATTATCCGAAATTGTAATTTTGACTGAAGAGCAATCGCTATATTCTGTTTTTAACACAATTTGAGGAATTTTTGGATTTTCTGTATCCGATCTCAACTCATCTAACGCATCAATTGCATTATTGATCGCATTCAAAAACACCTGATTTAATTCCCCTGGATCGCAAGTTACTAAAGGCAAATCTCCATATTTTTTAATCACCTGAATATCTCTTATCGAACTAATTTTTTCTTGAATATTTCCTTGAATTCTATGTTGTACAACTAATAAGGTCGCTTCTAGATTTTCATGGATATCCACCACCTTGATTCCTGATTGATCTAAGCGAGAAAACGTTCGCAAACCTCGAACAATTGCACTAATTCGTTCGGCTCCTGATTTAATTGATGTTAATAAATCCTGGAAATCTTGAACCAAAAAATCAAAGTCTATATCCTCTAGAGTATCAGCAATACTTTCAGGGGGATCGGGATATGCCTCTTTATAGAGATCGAGCAAATACAATAAGTCATCTACATAATGAATGGCCGGTTCAATATTAGCATAAATAAAATTCACTGGATTATTAAACTCATGGGCAATACCCGCCACCATTTGACCTAAACCAGACATTTTTTCGGATTGAATCAATTGGGATTGGGTGAAGTACAGTTTTTGCAGAGTCTCTTCCAATTGTTCGACTTTTATTTTTAAAGTCTCATCCCTATCTTTTAATTTTTTAGCCATCCGATTAAAGGCTTTAGCCAACCGATCTAACTCATCGTTATAAAGGACAGGTAATTGAACCCATAAGTTATCATTGGCCAGTTTTTCAGTCGCTTGAGTGACTGAATTAATCCGAGCTACCATTAATCCAGAGAGGATATAACCCACAATAATTGCCACCACCGATCCCACAACAGAAAACACAACCAGTCCAATTAAAAAATTCTGTTTTGCATTTTCTAAAGCATGTAGAGAAGACATCACAACCAATTGCAATTGGGACTGATTAATTTCAAAGATCGGAACAGTTTTTCCTAAGTAAGAGCGATCTCCAAGCTTAATCTCTGATTCTGAGAAAGTATTCTGGGGAGTTCCTGGAGGAGGTAGCCAGGAAAACTTTTCCGCGTTGGGTAAACTAGACGCGACTATTTTATTGTCTTTAAATATTACAATTGATGTATTTGTTTTCTGGGAAATTTCACTCAAAAATTTAGCATTTATAACACGCCCAATAATTACACCTCCAACAACTCCTTGATTCGATTTAATGGGTGCAGTTGCAATTAAAACAGAGGAGGAAAAAGTATTATTGTTTTTTGCATCTACTATCGTAGAAAAGCTCACTCCATTCATGACTTGTGAAAGAGCAATTTCATGATCAATCTCAGAGTTACTAATCCTATTTAGTTTCAAATCAACCAACAATCTATCTTGAATATCAATGACTTGAACCAGATCGAGTTCCAACAAAAGCTTTAAGGGCAATAAACGTTGTAACAATATGATTTCGTTGGTATTTTCCAATCCTTTGAGAATATTTTCTGATTCAACCGTCACTGTCGCATGTAAACGCAATGTTTCAGTTTTATTTTGGAACTGTTGTACAACCAAAGCGGCTAAACTTTCGATTTCTCTGAGTTGTCGTCTCTCTAAGTGTCTTAAAAAGTAATAACCAATGCTAACTGTCCCTGAAAGCCATAGTCCGAAGAACACAAAAGCAAATGGAATACTAATTTTTTGTTGTAATGGTAACTTTGAGTAAGTTCTACACAGTACAGTTCTGACCCAAAAGTTAGAGGAGGGTTTCACTGGCAATCATTGAATGCAGCAGTTTCCCCTTTTAGGAGGTATATTAAAGTTTTTTGTTCTAGGGAACAGGGAAGAGGGAACAGTAAATAGAATTTAGTCATTTATTGATGCACGAGACAGTTACACACTACTCTATAACAGCGCTTCACGCTGTAAGGGGAGTAGGAAGATCTGATTATTGCTATAAGGATCAGTATAGCGCTAGTTATGTTTCTTTGCTATAGTAAACGGTTAACTATATCAACTAAGATTCAGGTTTGAATAAGATATAGCCATGCAAGTCCAGTATACTTTGTGCTTCTGGAGTGGCGATAAAATTAATGAAATCTTCAGTTGTGGGTTTCAGTGGAGTAAAGACAACAACGCCAAGGGTTTGAAGCATTTTATATTGCTCATTCTGAATGTTCTCTAAGGTAGGAGCTATTCCATCTAGAGTAAGAATCTGTACTGAAAAGTCCTGGAGTCCCTCGGAGTAAGCGATCGCCCCAATGCTATAAGGAGTTATACTTACTGCGTCTACAACTTCATCATCATATTCCAATAGAATCGCTTGGGGAGTAATCTTTAGGTCTTGACCTAAATAATGTTCTCGTAAAAGTGCTTTTTCTGTTTCATCTTCTGGTATGTCAATGATGACAATTTCACCATCAATACTGCCCAATTCATTCCAGTTCGTAATCGCACCACTATAAATTTTTTTAATGGCATCATGGTTTAAGTTTTCGACTCCTTCAACTTGTTCATTAACAATTAAGACTAAGGCATTGCGAACCAACGGTATATAGCGAAGATTTTCTGTTTTTTCTGTTGCAGTGAGAGGTCTACTGATTGCCCCAATCTCGAGAAACTTCTCTCGCACCCCACTTAAACCTCCAGCAGTTTGGCTACTGGGCAGAAAGACAATCTCAACATTCTCTTGATCGTACGCTTCTGCCAATAGTTCTAACATGGGATAAGCTTCTGACGATCCCCCAATTTTAATGGTACTTTGGGAAGATGAAGAGCGATCGCCATTAGGCGTACAGCTCATTAACATAATTCCTATTAAGACTCCTAGTTTAAGTCCTAGTTTAAGTCCTCTTTCTTCCCAATCGGTGAAAAATAGCATCATGGTTAATGGGGGGAGTCATAGGCTAGATAGGTCTTGTAAACCCGATCTTAACAGTTAAACCTTCGGACTCATGGGAGTGTCAAGTTATGACTCATTTTGTTAAGGTTCTCTACCTTTGATGGGATCTTGTGTCAAACCGGTGAGTTATAGGTTTAAAGTAGGTATGATTATAAAGAAATCCTTAAGGAGGCATCATTATGACTCCCCATCTGCTACGTCAGCTATGGTCACTGATTGAAACAACTCAGCCTCAACGGTTATTGAGACTTGATGACGCGAGTCTGGTACAATGGCTGCTGGGTAATATGGCTCAAGAGCGATCGCTCAATGGAGAAGAAGCAGATTTACTCTCTCACTATATAGAATCCCGTTGTTCCCTGATTCGGGATTTAGCTCAAGAGCGCCTGTCGCCCGAACTCTTGCCATAAGGAATAGCCCAAAGTCTCGCTTTACCAAAGTTCTCCTGTTGACAGCGCCTCAATAATCAGGCAGAACTTAGGCTGGCGATCAAGCAGAGATCGCCTGAAGAGGTGTTCTAGAACACGCAAAAATTTCTCCTGCTGATACCAAATCCAGCAGATGCTGCTAATATCTTAAAGATAAAATTTAACAAAACTTGAAGCCACTCTGAGCAAAGTGGCTGCTTCAAGATGAGTGTCTATCAGTGAGGAGAAACCCTTTACATATGGCTAAGTGGCAATCTTTATTAATGTCGGTTCTATTGCTAGCTCTCCCCTTGGCAGCTTGCGCCCCTCCCCCGTCTGATAATGCCGATGGAGGAGGAGATGGAGAGTCTGAAGACTCGGCTTCCCAAAGTCGTTTGGATGTCGTGAAAAATCGCGGAACCCTAATCTGTGGGGTAGATGGTGGCATTCCTGGATTTAGCTTTGTGGATGAAACCGGAGAATATTCAGGAATTGATGTGGATGTTTGTAAGGCTGTAGCTGCCGCTGTCTTGGGCGATTCAGATGCAGTAGAATATCGGAACCTCGATTCTACAGAACGCTTTACTGCCCTAGCGGGTGGTGAAGTGGATATGCTCTCTCGAAACACGACTTGGACAACGAGCCGAGATACAACCGTTGGTCTAGAATTTGCACCAACCACATTTTATGATGGACAAGGCATGATGGTGCGTCAAGATAGTGGTATCACGTCCCTGGAAGATTTTGAAGGTAAAGCCGTTTGCGTAGAAGCGGGAACCACCACCGAGCTGAACTTAACCGATAATATGCGGGAAGCAGGAGTTACCTTTGAAACAGTAACCTTCCAACAGGCTGACCCAGCTTATGCCGCCTATGCAGAAGAACGCTGCGAAGGAATGACTTCAGATAAATCGCAGTTGATTGCTCGTCGCAGTACCTTACCCAATCCAGAGGAACATATTCTGTTGGATGTCACCATGTCCAAAGAACCTCTCGGCCCCTTAACCCTTAATAATGATTCTACCTGGTTTGATGTGGTTAAATGGGTAACCTACGGTTTGATTGAAGCAGAAGAGTTGGGAATTACTCAAGCCAATGTCGAAGAAAGTAAAGGAAGTGAAGACCCCACCATCCGCCGTTTCTTGGGTGTTGAAGGTGATTTGGGAACAGGCTTAGAACTCGATAATGATTTCATGGTTAATGTGATTTCCTCAGTTGGAAACTACGGTGAAGTTTACGAGCGCAATTTGGGTAAGGAATCTCAATTTCAGTTAGATCGAGGTCAAAATGACCTCTGGACTCGTGGAGGATTGCTCTATTCTCCTCCTTTCCGATAAATTTAGTTATCTGTAAACAGTTAGCCGTCACCCGTGATGCGATCATGGGTGACGAGTCTTGAGTTCTCCCATTTAATCTGTTCTTGTTATGACCTCGGCAAATGAGCATACGATTCCTTTGTGGCGTGATGATCGATTTTGGCGAGTCGCGCTGCAAGTTTTGGCGATCGCGATCGTTATTTCTGTTATTAGTCTATTAACCTATAATGTCTCCAATAACCTCCAACGAGCGGGCATAGAGTTTGGGTTTGATTTTTTGGATACCCAAGCTTCCTTTGCCATTGGAGAAAGTATTATTCCTTACGATCCAGCCAGAGACAGCTATGGCCGGGTTTTGTTAGCTGGCTTGGTGAATACCCTACGGATCATTATTTCTGGCATTATCCTCACCACATTGGTGGGAATTGCGGTGGGAGTTGCCAGTTTTTCTAATAATTGGTTACTGCGAAAGGGAAGCGAAGTTTATGTGGAGTTGATCCGCAATGTGCCTCTGCTCTTACAGTTGTTTTTTTGGTATCGGGCCGTTTTTTCTAAGTTTCCCAAACCCACGGAGCGTATAGAGGTGATGGGACTCGCTTTTTTGAGTAACCGAGGGGTGTTTCTCCCTTGGCCAAAAGTGGGTTGGTCTCTAGCGATGTGGTGCAGTGTGTTGATTGGATTGGCGATCGCCGCGGTTATCCTGTGGAAAATACGGATTAAGTCCATGGTGGAACGGGGAAGTTCTGGAAAACCCCAGTTAACGGCCTTGTGGATTATTGGTATTGTTGCCCTGCTAATTATTACAGTAGCCTTTGCATGGGAAAAACCGACGGAAATTGAACTCGGTCAGATTACCGGAGGGTTGCGCCTGACTGGGGAATTCGCCGCCTTGCTAACGGGCTTAGTTTTGTATACGGCTGCCTTCATTGCCGAAATTGTCCGAGCTGGGATTCAAGCTGTAGCCAAAGGCCAGTGGGAAGCCGCCCGAGCCCTGGGTTTACAGTCGGGTTTAATGATGCGTTTGGTTGTATTTCCCCAAGCTCTACGAGTGATTATTCCCCCCTTGAGCAGTCAGTACATGAACTTGGCTAAAAACTCCAGTTTGGGAGCGGCGATCGCCTACGCGGAAATCTACAATGTAGCCAATACAACCTACAACCAAAGCGGGCGACCCGTAGAAGTGATGCTCATTATCATGGTCACTTATTTGCTGATGAATTTGATCATTTCTTTAGGAATGAACCAAATTAACCGCGTGGTGCAACTACAAGAAAGGTAATTTGGGGATAGGGAGAGCGACGATTGCCACAACATAAAGCAGGAAGAAATCAAAAATTAATTATCCATTAACATGACTTCTGTACCTAGTAACTTAACCGATATGGCACCGCCACCGGAGATGCGCGATACTCCGGTGAACTGGATTAAAAATAATTTGCTTAGTCCCTGGTATAACGGTTTAATCACTTTCATTATTTTAGGGGGATTAATCGCCCTAGGTTATAATTTTCTCTCCTGGTCATTCACCGATGCTCAATGGGATGTGATCCCGCGAAATCTCCACCTATTGATGGTCGGTCGTTATCCCAGTGAAGAGTATTGGCGCTTATGGATTTTAGTCGCTCTAATTAGTGTTTTTTCTGGCTTATCTTGGGGAGTTATTGCCCGATCGCTAACCCTATTTAGCCGTAATATTCTCATCGGCTTAGGAATCGCTGCCCTAGGATGCACGATTGCTCCGACTCCCATTGTCTATCGTGCCCTATTAGTAGGATGTTTGGTGGCGATCGCCGGTAGCGCTTGGATCGGCCAACAAGTCGGGAACGTTCAACCGGCTCTCGGAAAATGGGTTTCCTTTGGCTGGTTTGGCGTATTTTTAATCGGACTGTGGCTCATTGGTGGAGGACTGGGTTTAACCCCTGTCGGAACCAATGAATGGCAAGGCTTATTGCTCACCGTTCTCATGGCTATTGTCGGTATTACCTTAAGTTTTCCCATCGGTTTGATTGCTGCTTTAGGAAGACGTAGCTCCTTACCCGTGGTCAAAGCCCTCAGTATTGCTTATATTGAAATCATTCGGGGTGTTCCCCTGATTACCATTTTATTTATGGGCCAGGTCATGATTCCCCTATTTCTCCCCGAAGGAATGCGTCCCGATCGGGTGATTCGGGCGATCGTCGGCTTAACCTTATTTAGCTCCGCTTACTTAGCGGAAAATGTGCGAGGAGGTCTACAAGCAATTCCCAAGGGACAGGCGGAAGCCTCACGGGCCCTAGGTTTAAGTACCCCTTTAACCTTGATTCTAATTGTTCTCCCCCAAGCCCTGAAAGCTGTGATTCCAGCTATGGTGGGTCAATTTATTAGCCTATTTCAGGATACGACCCTGTTGGCGATTACCGGCTTGGTAGAATTGTTAGGAATTAGTAACTCGATTTTAGCGAACCCCAAATTTCTGGGGCGCTTTTCAGAGGTATATCTATTTATTGGAGTCCTCTTTTGGGTGTTCTGTTATGCCATGTCGGCTGCCAGTCGATGGGTAGAAAATAAACTGAATACAGAACACCGCTAGTAGGGGTGGGTTCTCCAAAATCGAGAAAACCTATAGATAACCTTCGTAAACCCGCCCTATTCCCTATTCCCTATTCCCTATTCCCATGACCCATTCCGATCCTCTCATTAAATCTCAAGATAATCCAACTCCTGTGGACACCGAACCCGCCATCATTGCCCAAGAGGTTCATAAGTGGTATGCCAGTAATAAATTCCATGTCCTGCGAGGGGTGAGCTTAGACGTTCAAAAAGGCGAAGTGGTCGTTGTTATGGGTCCGAGTGGTTCCGGGAAATCGACGTTTATCCGCACCTTTAATGCTCTGGAAGAGTATCAAAAGGGAAAAATTATTATTGATGGTATTGAATTATCCCACGATTTAAAGAATATCGATGCGGTGCGGCGCGAAGTGGGGATGGTGTTTCAACAGTTTAATTTATTCCCCCATTTAACGGTTTTGCAAAATGTAACCTTAGCACCGATTTGGGTTCGGCGTTGGAAGAAGGAAAAAGCCGAAGAAATTGCTCTACAGCTCTTAGAAAAAGTAGGAATTTTGGAGCAGGCGAAGAAATTCCCCGGACAGTTATCGGGGGGACAACAGCAACGGGTGGCGATCGCCCGCGCTCTGGCGATGCAGCCGAAAATCATGCTCTTTGATGAACCCACTTCAGCCCTCGATCCAGAAATGGTACGCGAGGTACTCGATACCATGCGATCGCTTGCTCAAAGCGGCATGACCATGGTTTGTGTTACCCATGAAGTAGGGTTTGCCCGTGAAGTAGCGGATCGAGTGGTGTTAATGGCTGATGGGGTTTTAGTGGAGGAAGCAACCCCTGATGAATTTTTTAACAACCCCAAGGAAGAACGAACACAGAAATTCTTATCACAAATTTTGTAACTGCTCTGGAGTGCCTGGAGTGTCTGGAGTCTCATTTTTCAGGGAAGAATGAAACAGCCCTAGGGGTTGAAAGGTGGTGAGGAGTAGAGCGATTAGCTTGTTTTTCCCTTATCGAGGACAAACAAGAACACCATTGGCATTCTCAACAATGGAACCCTCAACATCGTTGATGTAAATGGTATTTCCAGTTAACACTCGTACAAGTCTGGGCTTTTCTTGCAAACATTCACCAAGGGTTTCTGCCCAGCGAATTAGTTCGCTCGTATCACTGGTGATTCCAAAAGCATCTGTGATTGGGGTATTAGAGCTAATGCTGGTATCTTGAAAAATTGCAGTTTCAATGGGTAAGCTGAACCGCAAGGGCAATACTTTGCCGGTCGGTGATGTGGTTACCTATTCTCTAGGGCCAATATATTTACCACCGTAGAGTTCTTGGAAAGCCGTTTTCCGATAGTAGTCTACTTGAATGCTGGGGATACGATCGTGACGTTCTCTCCCGTTAACCCTTCGGGTCTAACGGGAGCTTCAAAAGAGGCTGAGTTAAACCCATTCTCCTTTTAAAGTTTCTTGCTTCGCTGGCTGACTATTGTCTAAGCCTCCACCAGCAGAAGCGATGCGACCCACCGCCTGTATCTCTTCTAGTGCCCGATGCAAAATATTACGTGCTGCGTTTTCGTCTCTATCCATAATTAGTCCGCATTTCGGGCATTCATGAAAGCGAACCGAGAGAGTTTTCAGGACTTTTGCGTGGCAACTACTACAATCTTGACTTGTGCCGTGAGGATTGACTTTCACCACCCGAACGCCGCATTTAACTGCCACTGCTTCCAGAATCATGATGAATTGTCCCCATGCTGCATCAAGAATACTCTTAGCGAGTTGAGTTCTTGAGAGTCCCTTAATATTTAAATCTTCAATGGCAATTAAGTCATAGCACCTCGTGAGCCAGTTTGCTATCTTGTATTGAAAATCCTTTCTTTGTCGCTGAATCCGTTGATGAATTTTCGCGATTTTGTTCTGTTGCTTTTGATAGTTTATTGAACCTTTTTGTTTGTTTTTTAATCTCCTTTGCTGACGCGCTAAATGGTTTTGTGCTTGGCGATAGGTTTGCTGAATGGGAATGGTTTTACCTTCTGATGTCGTCAAAAATTCCTTCAATCCAACATCAATCCCGATAGCCGATTTAATTTGATCGAGTGCGAGAGGTTCAGTAACTCGTTCATCTTTCGCTCTCAAGCAAACCTAATAACCATCTGCTTTTTTGACAATTGATGCGGTTCTTAACTCAAACCCTTCGGGAATAGGGCGGTGAACGATGACCGGAATTATTCCTAATCGCGTCGTTATCAGGTTTTTGCCATCAAATTTAATTGTGGCTTTCCCATGGTTCACTCGCGAGAACTCAAAAGATCTCAACTGTCCTGCTTTCTTGAACCTCGGTCGCCCTCCTCTCTTGCCATTCTTATCGGGCACTCTCCATCTCTTCCACGCCTTATCTAATCTTTGCCGATTGATTGGTTGCACTTCTGAATAGATTTCCTTGTAATCAGGGAACCGAACCTTTGTTTCTTTGAGTGCTGCTTGTTGCGTGTAGTAATTTACAGGTTTAGGGATTTCACCAATCGGTTCACAAATTAAACTGCACCGATCTATTTGAGAGCGAGTTCGCCTTAAATAGTCCAACCTTTGACCTAACGCATAGTTCCAATATCGTCGCAGCAATTCTAGCCACCAATCAATTAGGACAGCTTGTTTATTTGTTGGACGTAATCGGTACTCGTAAGTTAGAATTATTTAATAAATATACAGCTTACCGCTTGCGATGTCAAATCACTATGATAAAGGATTTAGGTCTATTTATGCGCTTACCGCTCACCTGGTTTTGGTCACCAAATATCGCAAAAAAGTTATCAACCCAGCTATTCATGCTCGACTGGCAGATATTTTCCAGGAAACTTGCAGTAAATGGGAAACTAGTATTGTTGAGTTCAACGGAGAAGTTGATCGCGTGCATCTTTTGATTCGCTATCATCCTCAAATCCAGTTAAGCAAATTTATCGCTAATCTTAAAACTGTTTCTAGCCGTTTAATTCGTAAAGAATTTGAGGATTATCTCAAACAATTTTATCGTAAGCCTGTATTCTGGACTGGATCTTATTTTGTGGCTAGTTGTGGTGGTGTAACGGTAGAACAACTTAAGCAATATGTTCAACAACAAGAAGTACCCGGACAATAAGGATGCCCTACCTAGCAGTTTATTCGCGGGTCGGCATTCCCCTCCCGTTAACCCTAGCGGGTATAACGGGAGGGGAATGCCGACATTTAGTGGGATTTTTTTCTATATCCTTTTCTAAGGCCTCCCAATCTAGTTTTCGGTATGTTCTTGATAAGTTTTTAAATATTTCACTTAACGTTGATGTGTATGTTTGTTCCTTAGCTCTATAGCTCTTCCATCAACGCTTTGACTCGATCGATTCCCTCTCGATCGCCAGCCACCTGATAGAGTTGTAGGGCGCGTTCTAATATGGAAAGGGCTTCCTGTTTGCGATCGCGCTCTTTGAGTGCCAACGCCAGCTTATAATAACCTTCTGGATCTTGGGGCGCTAGTTGCACCACCTGACGATAGGTGGCGATCGCCAAGAGGACATCATTCTGTCTCATGAGAATATCACCCATGGATCGATGGGCATCCACCAAATTCCGATCCAAGGATACTGCCCGTTGATAGGCTTGATAGGCTTCTGGCCAATTTTCAAAGCTCTCTTGGATTTTACCAATGGTCATATAAATCACCGGATTCCGGGAATCGAGTTGAGCCGCTTTATCCAAGGCTTGCCGTCCTAAATCCACATTACCGCGAGCTAACCAAGCACTGGCTAATTTCACCTGAATGCTACCGGAACGGGGATTAAGTTGTTCGGCTTGTCTGAGGTGTTGAATGGATTGATCCAGTTGTCCTTGTTTGAGGTACATTGCTCCGAGTAACTCATGGGCTTGAAAATTTCGAGGATCGGCACTGAGGACTTGTTCATAGGTTCTTTTAGCTGAGACAAAATCATTTTGTCGCCACTGCACCACTCCCAAACCTAGATAAGCCTCCAAATTGTTCCGATCTAACTGAATGGCTTGTTGATAGGCAATTTGGGCAGCCGCATTATCGCCAATCTTGGCTAAACTATGGCCGAGGGCATAGAAAAAGTCTCCATTCTGGCGATCGTAAATCACTGCCTGACGATAGGCTTGGGCTGCTTGAGCAAAATTTCCTTGAATAGCTTGCAGATAGCCAATACCAGAATAGAGGCGAGCATTTTGGGGGTCTAATCTGAGGGCTTGTTGATAAACTTGAATGGCCCTAGGATAATTTCTCGCTTCGACGAACTGATTTCCTTGCTCCAACAGAGTATCAAGCTGGGCATCAGTGGGCGATCGCTGG
Organism: Roseofilum sp.; assembly: GCF_982964205.1. Taxonomy (NCBI): domain Bacteria; kingdom Bacillati; phylum Cyanobacteriota; class Cyanophyceae; order Desertifilales; family Desertifilaceae; genus Roseofilum; species Roseofilum sp. The sequence goes on from NZ_CEZBFX010000071.1 coordinate 22,111, forward strand.
GCAATCAATTCTACCCCTTCAGAGGCTTGAACGGCTAAGGGCGCACCCCCCTGAAAACCTCCCCAAACCAATAGAGTTGCCAAGAATAAGCTGGATTTGTGCATGGTTGATGATCGACAGAGTGTGTGTGAGGGATTTGTAATGAAAATTTACACTTTCTTTAGGATTCCGGCAAGGGGGAATAGGGGGACGCGGGGACGAGGGGAATGGGAGACACGGGGATATGCAGATAAGGAAGATACTCAATGACTCCCGACTTAATTCTTCAAGATCCTAGTTTGAAGGCTTCGACGAACAGACTATACACTAAGCCAATTTTCAACCCATTAATTACATCTCGCCAGAGGTTATCTTGACTCCAAAGCTTAGAGCCATAAATGAGGCGATTGAGGACTTCTATCCCCATCACCAAAATGGCAGCTACCAGGATATCTTGTTCTGCCCTTTGACCCGCGATGGTAGACAAGGCTGTACCCAGGAAAAAACCGAATAAAAAACTGATAGTCAGCAAGGACAAGCGCCGCCAAGGATTGCGTAATACCCTAGCAGTCTCTCGACTCAAAACATTGACGAGTTCATTCAGACGAGTATTCTGCGTAATCCTATCCTCCCGATCGAGTGCAGTGCTAAAATCAAGGGTAAACCATTCACTCCATTTTTACCAAATTGTGACTATCTCTGTAGAGTTTATTGAAGGAATGTCAGAAGAAATTAGTGGCATTAGTCTACGAAAACGCCCGAATTCTGACACCAAAATCGTAGTTTTAAGCTTTGAGAGGCTGGTTGCAGCAGAAGGATTTAAGAGTTTTGGCAATAAGGTGGAGCATCTGTGGCTCAAGGATGAAGAAGGGACAATCCAGGTGAGTCCCAATGGTATGAAGTTTATTTTTGTTGATGATGATGAGCTATCTAATGCAGAGTGTACGTTTGAGGTGCATTCTCAAGATCGGTTTGAGCGGGTAATGCGTTTCTTCCATCGCTATGCTGATGCCTATGGTTTTGAGTTTCAAGGCAATTAGGCAATAGCTTTAGGATTCTTCTGGAGGGGGATCGAGGGGTAATAGACCACTCTGTTGGATAAGTTTGGGCCAAATGAGGATAAAGTAGCCCATCCAAGCGAATATGGGTAGGGAGAAGATGAGGGAAAACCACCAACGATGGAGAATCATCCAACTCAGGGCGATCGCCGTGACTCCAGTTAAAATGATAGACCAGGGTTGACACCACCAGGGCTTATACTGCCAAACACTGACGGGTTTTGAGGGAAGCGATTCAGACATTGGCACAAGAGAACATCGGGTGTGATTTCAGAACTTTATTGTATCGGAAATATTTCTAAACACAAGGGAAAACTATGGAAAAATTGAAATCCAAAGATCGGACGTTAGCGATTGATATTGGTGGCAGTGGAATTAAGGCAATGGTATTGGATCGCAAAGGCCGTCCTTTGGGCGATCGCGTGCGGGTGCAGACTCCCCAACCGGCTACACCCGAGGTAGTTTTGAGGGCGATCGCCGATTTAGCCAAACAAGCAGGAGCTTGCGATCGGGTTTCCGTGGGCTTTCCCGGAGTTGTGCGCCACGGTATTGTTTATACTGCCGTTAACCTTCATCCCAATTGGGTAGAATTTGACCTAGCCTCACCGCTCTCTGAATCGTTGGGGAAACCGGTACGAGTGGCTAATGATGCCGATATTCAAAGCTTTGGAGCGATTTCTGGCCAAGGGGTCGAACTGGCGATCGCCCTGGGAACGGGCTTAGGAACTGCCTTATTTGTAGATGGAAAACTGGTTCCGAACCTGGAAGGCGGCCATCATCCTTTCCGTAAAAAACAAACTTATGAGCAACAATTAGGACGCGCCGCCCTGGAGAAAGTCGGGACAAAAAAATGGAATAAACGGTTGAAAAAGGCGATTTGCAAACTCCAACATCTATTCAACGCCGATCGCATCTATTTAGGAGGTGGAGAAGCGAAAAAGGTAGACTTTGAACTTCCTGAAAATGTCTCCATTGTTCCTAATATTAATGGACTTTTAGGCGGAATTGCTCTCTGGAATTTATAGCACTTTGCGCTAGGGAATAGGGAATAGGGAATGGGGAATGGGATTGTGGTACATGGCTTTGGGGATTCGGTATTGCACTCCATAACATCGCAACGCGCTGTATCTATTTTTCTTTCAGTTTCAATCCCTCATAGGGATTTAAGAGCATTTCAACGATGTTTTCTTCTTCTTCCCAGATTTCCCCTTCTATCTCGGTTTCAATCCCTCATAGGGATTTAAGAGCGTTTCAACATTGAAACCATCCTGATTGACGTAGGATTCTCCCCTCGTATGTTTCAATCCCTCATAGGGATTTAAGAGCGTTTCAACTTTCTTTGGAAACTTTCTGTACAATTTCATTGATGGTTTCAATCCCTCATAGGGATTTAAGAGCGTTTCAACAATCCGGGATACTTCTCTCAGTGGGAACCGACTATCAGCGTTTCAATCCCTCATAGGGATTTAAGAGCGTTTCAACGCTTGTGGCTTCCATTTTTTCACCTTTTCTCCTGGTTTCAATCCCTCATAGGGATTTAAGAGCGTTTCAACGAAGTATTTCCCCTTGTCCTTCGTGGATTCTAAAGTTTCAATCCCTCATAGGGATTTAAGAGCGTTTCAACCAGGCGCACCGCTATGACACTACTGGGGATTGAAGTTTCAATCCCTCATAGGGATTTAAGAGCGTTTCAACTAGATGGACAATCCAGCAAGCTCAAATCGTCTCGTTTCAATCCCTCATAGGGATTTAAGAGCGTTTCAACTCGCCTTGGCTCATCCGGAAAGTAGACCCCCTCATTCAAGTTGGTTTCAATCCCTCATAGGGATTTAAGAGCGTTTCAACAGCCAAACGGCTCAACATGTCGAATCCCAACCGGGTTTCAATCCCTCATAGGGATTTAAGAGCGTTTCAACTCAGTCATAAGTTCACGGAACATGATAGAATCGCTGTTTCAATCCCTCATAGGGATTTAAGAGCGTTTCAACTTAATGCTCGTTCAATGTGATTGCAAAACAATTCAATGGAGTTTCAATCCCTCATAGGGATTTAAGAGCGTTTCAACAATGGACTTAAATCAGTTAATTCAGGATGTTGACAGTTTCAATCCCTCATAGGGATTTAAGAGCGTTTCAACTGGGGCAAGGCTTTTGGCACTTCGCTTTCCGCAATCGTGGTTTCAATCCCTCATAGGGATTTAAGAGCGTTTCAACAAGCCTTTTGATTTGCTCAAGCAGGTCAAGGCTATGTTGTTTCAATCCCTCATAGGGATTTAAGAGCGTTTCAACGCGCCATTCGTTGGCGACCAATCTCCACTATCAAGTTTCAATCCCTCATAGGGATTTAAGAGCGTTTCAACACCAT
>NZ_CEZBFX010000072.1:0-11551 GCF_982964205.1 Roseofilum sp.
TTTCTTCGATAAATGACCAACTAGCAAAGCCTCTATCCATTACTCCAACTTCATTTTAGCCAATCATAACTCCAGAACGTATCCCATAGCTTATCGACCTTTGACTTGAGTTCCCCTGTTATCATTTTTTACCACTTTTCAAACTCAGATTCATAAAAATTAAGCGATCGCCTATTCCCCATTCCCTATTCCCCATTCCCTATTCCCCATTCCCCGCTAACTGTTAACCCATCCAAAATAAACTCGAAAAGATACAAGCCGATAGAAGTCCCGTCGCATCGGCAAGAAGTCCTGCGGCAAGAGCGTGGCGAATGCGGGTAATGCCAACTGCCCCAAAATATACGGCAAGAACATAAAACGTGGTGTCCGTACTGCCCATCATGGTAGAAGCAACAAAGGCACTATAGGAATCCGGCGATCGCTCAACTAACTCGCTCATAATTCCAAAAGCTCCACCACCAGAAAGGGGGCGCAGGAGTGCCATCGGTAAGACTTCCGCTGGCATTCCGATTAAATTTGTTATGGGACTGAGTAAGTTAGAGACGGCTTCCATTGCACCAGAAGCGCGAAACATCCCAATAGCAACCAGAATGGCAACTAAAAAGGGAATAATCCGAATGGCAATATCAAAACCCTGTTTGGCTCCTTCGGTGACGGCTTCATAAACTTTTACCCCTCGCCCGACTCCGTAAGTAATAATGAGGAGGATCAAGATCGGCATTAGCCAATGAGAAATGAAATCTTGGTTAAAGAAATCCCCTAGGGTGTCGCTGCGAATCACCCCATAGATAATAGTCCCACTAAACCCAAGGATAAATAACCAAGCAATCATTTGAGACGCTCTACCTGTGGGATAGAGCAGGTGAGAATAATCAGCTTCTTCAACTTCTTCCACTCGATTATCGCTGCTTTCTATCTCTAATTCCTCTGGGGACGGCTCTGTGAGAGACTCAACCTCCTGGAAGCTAGAATCTTTTCTACCCAACCAAGACGCAACCGAAATTCCGACAACGGTAGAACAAAGGGTGGCTAATAACGTAGGCAGGAAAATCGCCGCCGGATTACTACTATTGGCGGCTACTCTGACTCCAATGACTCCCAAGGGAAACAACACAACGCTAGAGGTATTAATTGCCAGAAACAAGCACATGGCGTTCGTAGCAGTCCCTTTGAGGGGATTAAGCTTATTGAGTTCAACCATTGCTTTGATGCCAAAGGGAGTTGCTGCATTTCCCAATCCGAGCATATTAGCAGAAATATTGAGGATCATTGCCCCCATGGCTGGATGGGTGGGGGGGACATCCGGAAACAGCTTAACCATCAAGGGTTTAAGGATATTCGCCAGAGTGTACATGAGTCCTCCGGCTTCGAGTACCCGTACTAAACCGAGCCAAAGTGCCATTACGCCAATTAAATCAATTGCTAGATTAACTGCGGTTTTGGCGGAGTCCAAACTGGCTTGAGTCACCTCTTCCATTTTGCCTGTATAACCAGCAAAGAGAATGGCGACAGCCATGAAGCCGACAAAAACAATATTTATGGCACTGGGTTTTCCTGAAGGTTGATCTGCTTGAGACATTTAAAGAGGGATATCGGGTTGAGTGTTTATAGCGTCGATGACTTCCTTCAGTTCCTTTCCCGCTTGAGCATCACCTGGGCGATGACGATACCTATAATGGCTAAAAACGCCATAAAGTAAAACGCATAATTATATGTGCCAAATAGATCTCGAATGCGGCCGGTCACTAAGGTTCCAATCAAAGCACCAACACCATAGGCTGTGAACACAATACCGTAGTTTTGAGCATATTGATCGGGGTTAAAAAAGCGCAATGTAATCGTTGGAGCCATTGCCAGCCAGCCCCCAAGACAGAACCAAAACAGGCAGAAGGCAATTAGATAAGTCGCCACTTGTCCCGTTTGAGCATTCACCATTAACAGACAACCGATTAAGATCAGCACATAGGACAAAATGGCAATGTAGTGAGGCTTAAAGCGATCGCTCAACCAACCAAAAAACGGACGACTTGCCCCATTGAAGAGTGCAAATAAGGCAACACTGCTTGCCGCGACAGTCGGATTAATCTCAATGATTTCCTGTCCAACTGGGCTGGAAATACCGATCGCACTCAAACCGACGATAGTTCCAATCGCGTAACAAATCCACAGTCCATAAAACGATCGACTCTTGAGCAAGTTCCCAGAATAGGTTGAGACAACGCTCGATTGGGACGCAACGATATGTTGCTGAGGATGCCAGTCCTTAGGAGGTAACTTCAAAGTGAAGGCAATGGCGAAAATGATGGCTGTAAAGGCGATACCGAGAATGCGTAACGTGGGTCGAACCGTATAGGCATCGATTAAGGAGTTGGCTAAGGGAGCGGTGATCAGGGGCGAAAGTCCAAATCCGACGATGGTTAACCCCAAAGCTAACCCTTTTTTATCAGGAAACCAGCGAGAGACCACAACCATAGGGACACCATAGGCAATACCAATCCCGATTCCAGCAATTACCCCATAGGTGAAGATGAGTAGTCCAATATGAGTCGCAAAGCTGGAAAGAATATAGCCCAAACCCACAGCAAGACCCCCGATCACCGTCATGGCACGCACCCCAATCCGAGTAATATAAAAACCCGCGATCGGCATTGATACGGCAAAGGAAACCAAAACAAATGTGAAGGGCAATAGGCTTTGAGTGGCACTAATTCCCAACTCATTTTCTAAAGGGGTTCTAAAAATACTCCAGGAATATACACTGCCCAAGCACAGCAGGATGATCATCCCGAAAGGAATGAAAAGCCATCTGCCCCGATCTGCGGGTATTCCCAAGATATTGAGTTTTGGCTCATAATTCGTGGTTATATTCATACGCTTTGACTTCTCCAAGGATGAAGAGTTTAAATCAGGTGAGCAAGGAAAGTTAAACAACAAACCTGCTGGTAGATTACACACTTTAGCGATCGCAAATTTTATCGGGGACAGTGTTGAATCTGCTATGAACCAAAATACTCCAAAACGCTGAACGGGACTATTAAAATATCCCAAAATTCTGGGTTCGGTCTATATTAAGGTTCGTTTTCAGTTAAAATGAAAGGTTAATCTAGCTCACCTTAAGGGTCGGGGATAGCTGAGATTGTCTTGTTGCTCTCCTCCACACGTTCTGATTAATGACCTGAAGATTGGCATCTCAGGAACTAAGGCACCCAGCCATTCACCGCTTAAGGTGAGGATATGGAATCTTTTTCTATGAAATCTTTTTCTAGCCATAGTTTACGCTTTCAGCTTACGGTCTTGGTTTTGTTAGCTGTGATCCCCGGTTTATTGGCGATATCCTGGTTAACCAGTTCTATGGCAACAGCATGGATGCGTCAGAGTGCTAAACAAAATAGGGAGATTCGCGCCCAGGAACTCGTCCAGCAACTGGCTACCTATAGTAGTAAAACAGAGGATATTCTCAGTAATATTGCTCAAGTTAAAGATATGGTCAGTATGAACCCAGAGCGTCAGGAACCAATTTTAAGGTTTTTGGTGGCAACCTATGGACTGACTTGGGCACAAACCTTCGATCGCCAAGGCAAAGAGGTGAGCAGTACCTGGGAAAAGACCGGAGAAAATGTAGCCAACAGGTCTTGGTTTCAACAGGCGATCGCCGGTTCAACCTCCATGGAAGCCTTCATTTCCCAAGCCTATAACCAACCTGTTTTGTGTTCGACGGTACCGATATGGGGTCAAATGGAGGCGAGTGCTGCACAAAACTACGCTAACGGAGTTTTGCGAAGCTGTATTAATTTAGTCACCCTTAGTAGCCAACTGCGATCGCTGCGATGGGGAAAAACTGGCTATGCCATGCTCTTAGATCGTCAGGGTTACATTCTTGTACATCCCGATGTTACCCTTCTCTCCCAACCCCAATTTATGTCTTGGGAAAATCATCCAGACATTCAACCCACCCTCACCTCCCCTGGACAGCATTTTGAACGACAAGATCGCGATGGAAATTATTGGTTAGGCTACTCCTTACCCCTGGGTAATGGACTGATTCTCCTGCTACAAGAACAAACCCGTGAACTGCGCCAACCCGAAGAGCAATTTTGGCAAATTTCCGTCTATTTAACCCTAGGAACGCTATTGGTCATTGGTGCAGCCGTGTGGTTCATTGCCACCAGTTTCACTCGTCCCATCACCGATTTAATTGTCGTTTCGACAACCCTTTGTACTGGAGAATTAAAGCAGAGAATTCAGGTCAATAGAGAAGATGAAATTGGGATTTTAGTTGATAGCTTTAATCGCATGGCGGATCAACTTCAAAAGGGTTTTCGTCAACTCGCTCAAGCCAACCAAACTCTAGAAGACAAAGTAACCCGACGGACAAGGGAATTAGAAGCCGCCAATAAAGCCTTATATGCAGCCAATACCACTTTAACCTTTGAATTAGAAAAAGGTCGGCAAATTCAACGCAATTTTTTACCTAAACGAGATGAAGCCAAACCCTTAGTCATTCTTAATCCTCCTAATTGGGAAGTCTTAGCTTGGTTTAAACCTGCCCGTCAAGTTGCTGGCGATTTCTATGATGCTTTTGAATTAGAAGAGGACTACATCGGTTTAGTCATTGCTGATATTTGTGATAAAGGAGTCGGGGCTGCCCTATTTATGCCCTTAATTCAAAGTTTAATCCGAATTTTTTCCGGACAAACCAGCTTAGATGGCTTGGTTTTAACTGGAAAATTCACAGTGGGTGATGCAATCCCTTCCACTGAACACCACAACTTTTATACTGCCGATCGCATTAATGCCCTAAAAGCAGTCGAGTTAACCAACCACTATTTAGCCAAAAACCATGGAAACTTAGGAATGTTTGCCACGTTATTTTTTGGTATATTAGACCGGAAAACAGGTAACTTAGTATATATCAATGCTGGACACTTACCCCTATTTATTCTCAAGTCTAGAGGTGGAGTAAAAGAATCTCTACCCCCTACAGGACCAGCCGTAGGAATTCAGATGGGAGCAGACTATAAAAGTCACCAGGTTACCTTAGATCCAGGAGATCTCTTATTAGGATACACTGACGGCATCACCGATGCGCGATCGCCTCAAGGTAAGTCCTTTTCCCTAGAAAGCTTACTCTCGATATTGGAACAACCCGCAACATCTGCTACTGTCTTGCTAGAGCGGATTATCCATCGGATCGACTCCCATCGCAATCAAACGGATCAATTTGACGATATGACCCTATTAGTGGTGAGGCGATCCGTTCTCCCTGCTCCCTCGGAAAACCAGGAACCCTCAGTTGCTTCTGTTTCTCCCCATTAATCCTTAAACGGCGACCAACACCCCATGGACATTAACATTCACAGTGAAGATTTAGTAACGATTATAGAAGTCAAAGGCAGCATTGACGGACAAACTGCCTCTACCTTACAAGAGCAGATTCTACCCGCGATCGAATCAGCCCCCAAAATTTTGCTCAATATGACAGAAGTTTCTTTTATGTCCAGTGCGGGACTAAGAACCTTATTAGTCTTACATCGCAAAGCTGCCGAAAAAAACATAGATGAGCAAAAAATACAAATTATATTAGTCGGATTATCGGAAGAAATTCGTGACACCATGTCCATTACTGGATTCCTCGACTTTTTCACCCTTTGTGAAACCATAGATGAAGCTCGTAGCCTGTCTTGAATCACGATCTTTTACCAATCTTCTCTGGGGTAACTTATAACAATGGAACGTATTGACATTCATCCCACCCGTACCTATAAAACTTTTAAATTGCGCCGAGGAAAACCCTTTCCTTTTGGGGCAACCTTAAAGCCAGGAGGAGTGAATTTTTCCATTTTTTCCAGTCATGCGACTTCCTGTACTCTGGTTCTCTTTACGAAAGGCGATCCCGAACCCTTAGTAGAAATTCCCTTTCCTGAAGAATTTCGGATTGGCAATGTTTACTGCATGATGGTTTTTGACTTGGACTATGAAAATATTGAATATGGCTATCGTATGGATGGTCCCCATGATACCACCGAAGGTCATTGGTTCGATCCGAGCAAAATTTTGATGGACCCCTACGCTAAAGTGATTGGCGGCCGGGATTTTTGGGGTGAGATGCCCAATTTTAAGGATATCTATCAACATCGGGCGCGAATTGTGATTGATGATTTTGATTGGGAAAATGACCGGCCTTTAGAGTTACCGCCAGAAGATTTGGTGATTTATGAAATGCATCTGCGCAGTTTTACCCAGCATCGTTCATCAGGAGTGAAAGAGAAATATCGGGGAACGTTTGCGGGAATGCGGGAAAAAATTGAGTATTTCAAAGCGTTGGGTGTTAATGCAGTAGAGTTAATGCCAATTTTTGAATTTGATGAGTTTGAAAATCATCGATTTAATCCACACACAGGGGAGCGACTCTATAACTATTGGGGATATAGTACGGTCGGTTTTTTTGCGCCGAAAGCGGGTTATGCAGCAACCGGAAAGTTGGGAATGCAGGTTGATGAGTTAAAGGCATTGGTGAAAGAGCTGCATAAAAATGGGATTGAAGTGATTTTAGATGTGGTGTTTAACCATACGGCAGAAGGGAATGAGTTGGGTCAAATGATTTCCTTCCGAGGGATTGATAATAAGGTTTATTATATGTTGACCCCAGAGGGGTATTATTTTAATTTTAGTGGTTGCGGTAATACACTCAATTGTAATCATCCCATTGTGCGCAATATTGTGTTAGATTGTTTGCGCTATTGGGCATCTGAATATCATATTGATGGCTTTCGGTTTGATTTGGCTTCGATTTTAGGGCGCGATCGCGATGGCACTCCCTTAACTAACCCTCCATTATTAGAAGTCTTGGCGTTCGATCCGATTTTGGCCAAATGTAAGTTGATTGCGGAAGCTTGGGATGCAGGTGGATTATATCAAGTGGGGTCATTTCCCTCCTTTGGCCGTTGGGCGGAATGGAATGGTAAATATCGGGATATGTTGCGCCAATTTGTCAAGGGAGATGCAGAGGTTTGGGAGATGTCCCATCGTTTAATGGGGTCTCCCGATCTGTATGCTGAAACGAACCGTCCCCCCACAACCTCGATTAATTTTATTACGGCTCATGATGGGTTTACGTTGATTGATTTATTCTCCTATGAAGAGAAACATAATGAGGCCAATGGGGAAGGGAACCGAGATGGGGCGAATGATAATTTTAGTTGGAACTGCGGTGAGGAAGGGTTGACCGACGATCCGGAAATCAATGAACTCAGACGACGACTGGTGAAAAACGCGATCGCCCTGTTAATCGTGAGTCAAGGTGTACCCATGATCTTAATGGGAGATGAGATGGGACGCACGAAGCAGGGGAATAATAATACTTATTGCCATGATAATGAGCTGAATTGGCTAGACTGGTCTTTATTGGAGACAAATCAAGATATTTTTGAATTCTTCCAGCACTGTATCGCTTTCCGTCATGCTCATCCGGTACTACGACGCAGCACCCATTTCCGACATCAAGATATCGTCGGCAGTGGATACGCTGATATTAGTTGGCATGGAACCCAAGCGTGGAATGTGGACTGGGCTGACTATGCTCGGACGTTAGGCTTTTTGCTCTGTGGTCAACATGCCCAAGATGGACAACGGGAGGACGACTATATTTATGTAGGGATGAATATGCACTGGGAACCTCTGACGTTTGAAATTCCCCAATTGCCGGATGAGAAACAGTGGCATTTATTTGCCGATACAGGATTAACTTCAGTTCAGAAAAGCTGGAAACCGGGTACAGAAATGGTTTTAGAAAACCAGTTTGAACAGGAATTGTGCGATCGCTCTGTCTTAATCCTCGTAGGACGATAAGTATTTCTCTATTATTTCGGGATTAACAGCCGTTGATTCCCTATATTTGGGGTCTGTACCTCCCCACAATATAAAGATATTATGTAGTTAATTGCTCAAAGCTGTAAACTGTGATAAGCATATTTTTCTTCTAGAATCAATATGTAAATTTCCATCAGAAAATACTAAATTTAATAAATTTTTAAGATCTCGATTATAGAACTTCAGACAGGATTTCTGCTCCATGAAATAGTCCAAAACCTTTATGAATAAAGGGTTTCAAACGGTCAGGGATCAAGGGAAATGGACGATTTACTAATTTCAAGGCTAAGTAACACCTCTAAAAAATTGACTATAATACAAATACTCTATTGAGTCACTTAAGGCAAGATCTTGAATTTAAGGAAACCGGAAGATGGCTCAACCCTTTAGTAATCAACTTTGTAAACTTATTTTTCAAAAACCATGAAAACCTCCTTAAATACATCAGAGAATCAACATTCATCTCTGCATATCCATGCCTCAGAGTTTAATATTCCTCTCATTCAACCTATACCCTGCCCGAACTGTGGTTCATCGGCTGAACGCAAGCACTTAGTTAAGTTAGAGCAAACTCAAATTGAATGCCCATCCTGTGATTATTTCCTGCTCACTTGTAGCCGTACTGGACGGGTAAAAGAAGCTTATGCTCCAGGTATTTATTGGGGTAATGGGCGCTAATTACAGCACTTTACGCTAGTAAGAAAAGGAATAGAAAAAAGACAGTAGGGGCTGAATTTCTTTCGCCCCTACTTGTGGTACTCAGGGTTTGGGGATTTGAGAAGGCACGAATGAGGGTCACTTTTTCTGCTAAAGTGACCGCAACGAGGTTAAGATTGAGTCAGTTAGGGATTGCGATCAACTCAAAGTATCCTTTAAGACTCAAAAGAAAAAAATCATGAAATTTATCAACCCCAAAATAGATTATGCCTTCAAAAAAATATTTGGTTCAGAACAAAGCCAACAAATATTAATCAGCTTTCTAAATGCTATCGTTTATGGTGGAGAAAAAATCATACAATCTTTGACGATCAAAAACCCCTATAATCCGGGCCAAGTTCTCAACTTAAAAGACACCTACTTAGATGTAAAAGCCGTTCTCAATGATGGTTCGATCGTAGTCATAGAAATGCAAGTTGCCTCAATGGCAGCATTTGATAAACGAGTCGCCTACAACCTAACCAAAGCTTATGCAAATCAGTTAACAAAAGGAGAATACTACCCCCAACTCAATCCAGCTATAGCAGTAACTATCACCGATTTTATCTTACTGAAAGAAAGTTCAAAAGTTATCAATAAATTTGTGTTTCAAGAAGAAGAGGAGGAGGATCTGAAAATTTTAGAGCAAGAATTGCGATTGATTTTTGTAGAGATCCCCAAATTCAATAAAGGTTTGTCGGAGTTACAGACCTTAACAGATAAATGGATTTATTTCCTCAAAGAAGCGGCATTATTGGAAGAAATACCTGAAAATCTAGGAGAAGTATCGGAGATAGAATTGGCGTTAAATCTAGCCAGTCAAGCGAATATGACCCCCGAAGAATTTGAAATAGTAGATCGGCGGGGGATGCTGCTGCAAGATGAAAGAGGAAGAATTACTTATGCGGAAGAAAAAGGACGAATCAAAGAAGCGATCGCCTTGATTATGCGTTTACTTAAAAAACGTTTTGGAGAAATTCCAGACGAGATCAGTCGCCAAATTGAAAGCTTATCGATTGAAAACTTAGAAGATCTAGGAGAAGAAATTTTAGACTTCAACGGTCTCGAAGATTTAGTGAACTGGCTAAAAGGTCTCTAATTTAAAGTTCCACATTAACACTAAAATAAAATCCATCATCCTGGGCATTATTTCCTCGATCGGGTAGATCGATAATGGGATAGCCATAATCTAAGCGGATATTCCATCCAGGAGCTACTTCCCAGAGTAATCCTACTCCCACACCCATTAAAAAGTTCTCAGAGGCTAAAACATTAGGATTGCCTTGGCTATTCCAAACTTGACCGAGATCGACAAAAGGAGCAACCATTAGAGTGGGTTGACCTTTGGTATCTCGTTGTATGGTAATCCGGTCTTCGATGGAGATTAAAAACCCATTATCTCCAGAACGGGCATTTTGTCGGTATCCTCGAACAGATTGACCGCCACCAATCACATATTGCCGTGAGGGAAGTAAGCTAGTTGTGGCCAGTTGTAGGTCTCCTCGAATGGTGAGTAAATGATGGTCTCCTAACCGTTGCAAGCGCTGTATACTCAGGAGCCAACTAAAAAAACGGCTATCGGGAGTCGAGCCGGGATTCAGAGTTGCGCCAAAGGCATCAATTCCCAGAGAAAATTGCGATCGCACCCCCAAAATTCCGTTTGCATCCCGACGCAAGTATTCCTGACCAAAGCGAATGGCGCTACTGCGGGTTCTTCCGCGATCATCTGGTCCCGATCCAAAGCCAAACGGAACATCTCCTAAAAACGTTTGCCCGCGATGGTGGGAAAATCCGAGGGAGAGGGCGAATTCTTGACGGGGAGAGCGGATCAGCGGTTGGCGATAGTCAAATTCATAGCGTTGGGTTTCGCCGCGAATTCCCAAATCTTGCAGTTGAATATTACTAATTTCATTATTATCGGGTAGAAATTGAATACTCAACGATCCATCCATGGCATTGATGGGGATACGGTAGGCAAACTCATAGCGACTGGTCTTGGCGTTGTTCGTGGTACGGTTATAACCAATGGTGGCGCGATCGCCTAAACCACTCAAATTTTGATATCCGACTCGAAACCCGATCCGCTCCGATCCCACACTTGCAGGTGAATAGTTATCTGCAAATAAATTAACGGTCAGCGGTTTTTTTAAGCTCACCCGCACCGTCAATTTACTCTGACCAATACCCGATCCAGGTTGCAAACTTGCTTCTACACTCTCAAAAAGAGGATCGGTTTTGAGCAGTCTTAATTGATTTTCCAAGGAAGCACTATTTAACGGTACTCCTGCCATTCTGCGAATCCGACTGGTAATATAACTTGGATTTAAACGCCCTGCCCCTTCAACAACAATGTCTTCTAAACGGCCTTCAATGACTTGAATTTCGATAACGCCATTGTCCACCACTTGATCGCCTAAAATTGCCCGACTATTAATATAGCCCCCATTCAAGTAGAGTTCTGTAATTTTATCGGCCGCCTTCCTAAGTTGATCTAAGGTTTGGGACTTACCCTCATAATTGGCAACAATTTCCTTCAGTTGTTCCTGACTGAAAATTGTGCTGCCCGTTACTCGAATTTCGTTCACTTCAATGGGTTGAGTACTTTGGGGAGTCTCCGTATTTTGCGAGAGGGGAGAACATTGGGGAGAATGATCTATCTGTTCAGGAGCAGAGATCGCACCACAAAAGGTAGGATCGTCTAGAGGAGCAATCGGGGAAAAACTCCAAGAGAACGCTTCAGGAGCAGAGATCGCCTCTAGGGGTTCAGGAACAAATTCAAACTCAGGGGAAATGGGGTCAGATCCAATTTCCAATGTATTAGGAGTCCTGGGCGAACTCGCCCAACTCGGAGCCATCAGGAACACTAAGGTACTCACAGATAGACTGGAAATCAATAAGGCACTCCTCACACTACAGACCTCATGAGATAGGGGTTGACGTTTGCGGTAGATTGCAGGCGATTTAGCAGTAATCCTAATAGATTAGG
>NZ_CEZBFX010000072.1:11651-24595 GCF_982964205.1 Roseofilum sp.
ACATAAAACCAATCGGGAGATTCGGCTCCTTTTTCTGGAGGATGGGTTAAGTGCCAGTAAATTCCACTATCTTGACCAATGCAATAATCACGTTCTGGATGAAGTTGGTCAAGAATTGGACGAATGGATTCCGTCAGTAAGATGCTTTGGGGGTGTTCTTGGAAATTTGTCACGAAGGAGCCATCTTCACAAGGCAGTTGAGTATGATCCGGGAGGAGATCGAAGTAGTCTTCCAAAATCGAGTTATCCTCACCAGGACGTTGAGTGCGATCGGGTAAGGGGGTAAAGCGTTCTGTAGAAGTCATAGCTCAGAGGTGCGGTTTTGTCGATCGCTTCTACCGTAGCGCAAACCTTAGAACTTATGCCAAGAAGAGAGGGTTGAAACCATGATATACTAACCCAAGAATATTGAAGTTTTATGTCGAATCTGGTTCTATTTTGGCATCGACGCGATTTAAGGGTTAGGGATAATTTAGGGTTAAGCTATGCCCAATCCAGAGCGAATCTTTTAGTGGGTTGTTTTTGCTTCGATCCACAAATTTTGCATAGGGATGATATTTCACCAATACGCCTACATTATCTTTTCGGCTGTTTACAAGAGTTACAACAGCACTATCAACACCTTAAGCATCCATTTCTGTTATTGCAAGGTCAACCGGAGCAGGTGATTCCTGATGTTGCTCGGGATTTAGGGGCGATCGCGGTGGTTTGGAATCGGGATGTGGAACCCTATAGTCAACTGCGCGATCGCCGAGTGACTGAAGGCTTAAACGAAAGAGGAATTGAGGTAAAAACAGTTTGGGATCAGCTTTTAGTGGCTCCAGAAGCAATTCACACACAAGCGGGAAATCCCTATACAGTTTATACTCCATTTTGGAAGAACTGGCAAGGACAAAAAAAGCTCGATCCAGTCTCGGATTTACAACCGGGAGAAGGGTTCACTCAAGCCCAGAAAAAAGCCTTAGATCGGGTGGACGTTATTGATTTTCCCAGTTTGAAAGATTGGGGATATTCCGAGCCAGAGAAGTTGGTTATTACACCAGGAGAGCGTGCGGCTCAACGGCAATTGGCAGAATTTGCCGATCGCTCCCTAGAAACCTACGAGCAGCAACGCAATACCCCCAGTATAGACGGCACATCGAAGCTCAGTGCTGCGTTAAAATTGGGAGCGATCGGCATTCGCAGAGTATGGCAAGCGATTCAAGAGGCGATCGGCAAATCTACCAGCGATCGAACCCTTAAAAACATCCAAACTTGGCAACAAGAACTAGCCTGGCGAGAATTTTACCAGCATGTACTCTACCACTTTCCCGAACTCGCTGATGGGCCGTATCGATCGCTATTTAAACACTTTCGGTGGGATAATAACCCCCAACAGTTCCAAGCTTGGTGTGAAGGAAAAACCGGCTATCCCATCGTCGATGCCGCCATGCGTCAACTGAACACAACCGGATGGATGCATAACCGGTGTCGGATGATTGTTGCCAGCTTTTTAACCAAAGATTTAATCATTAATTGGCAATGGGGAGAACGGTATTTTATGCAGCATCTCATTGATGGAGATTTAGCCGCTAATAACGGGGGATGGCAATGGAGTGCATCCAGTGGTATGGATGCCAAACCTTTACGAATTTTTAATCCTGCCAGTCAAGCACAAAAATTCGATCCAGAAGCCAAGTATATCCGCCAATGGTTACCGGAATTAAAGTCGGTTCAAACCAAAGATTTAGTAACGGGGGACATTCCGCCTTTAGTCCGTCAATCTTGCAATTATCCCTTACCCATTGTCAACCACAATCAACAACAACGGGAATTTAAACAACGTTATCAACAAGTAAAAGAAAACTTGTAAATAGCAGCTAGATTCCACCATTCCAAAGATCGTGCATAAAATATATCTGTACCGGATCTAGCTTTCCTTCCTGAACTAAATAATTGAAGAAATAAAGAGTCGCTATGCGGACATCATCTTCACCGGCTTCTTGCTCTGGTGTAATATCATGGTGAGTCATATGAGAAAGCGTGCGGTAATTTTCCTTCACCTTAGACAGATTTTTAATTTTGACTCCCAATTGATATAACTGCATAAACGCCAAAAATTCCACAATTGATTTACGGATTTTTGCTTCCACTTCCCCCGGATTCACAATTTTATTCTTCTCAATTTTACCATTCAGTCCTTCAATGATAAACTCTCGCACTTGACCACTGTAAACTCCGCGATCGTAGGCTAAAACAGCTTCTGAAATCTTGAGTCCATAGCGAGGTTTACGGAATCTAAGAATTCCCGGATCGGTTCGTTTATTAACTATATATCCAACTCGAAACGCAGCCACATTAGCGACTAGATCGAGTTCAGACGCATCCGCTTCTAAAGCCTTATAAATAGTTGGGAATTTTCTGGCGCGAAAATCAAGAACGGCTTGGGCTAGATCGCCACTCCAAGAACTATGTTTAGCTGTCCAAGAAGTCGTGAAATTGAACCAACTGCCCAAACCTGGAAGTTGAATTTGATCGGACAAAGAAGCAATAAAATGGGCAAGATCTGTATTCTGACCGCATAACAATATGGTGGTATCTAAGCGATTATCAATATATTCAACATCGGATAAAATTGCCCAACGAAATAGAGAACTTGTATAAGATTTGCGGGTATAGCGACGCAATTCATTAGCTATCTCATAGGGAGAAGCCTGGGGATATTGGATTTCCAAATGCTCCACAAAAGATAGCATTTGCAGGCGGTTGTATTCCAGAGAAGAGGTTAGAGTATTCATAGATGCAGACGTTGAATGATGGAAACAGATTACACTTGATCGTCCTGATGATGAAGAGAGTTTTCAACTCGACGGATAAATCTTTTCAGTTGGACAATTCTCTTGCGTTTTTTCCGTTGTTGTTCCAAGGGTTCAGACGGTGAGGGGGAAGTTTGGGGATGACTCCAAGATCTTTCCCCAGTATGGATAGCATGACGGCGAGGACGAATGGTTGTGCCATAGCGGTTTGCCCAAACTTGGGTAAATTCTGCACCAATGAGCAAAATTTGCGCAGTAAAGAAGATCCATAATAGTAAAACCACAAATGAGCCAGCAGCTCCATAAAAGGATTTGACGCTACTGTGTCCTAAGTATAAACTAATTCCCCATTTCCCTAGGGTAAAGAGGATAGAGGTTAGGGTAGAACCCACCCAAACATCGGCCCAAGAAACTTTGGCATCGGGCAAGATTTTATAAATGGCTCCAAACAGAAGAGTAACAACAATAAAAGAAACAAAAAGTTCAGTCGATCGCCAAACATTAGCGGGGGTATCCATCCATTGATCGAGCCATTGACTCACGCCAGCTAGAACGGAACTAAAGACGAGGGAGACGAGCAGGAGAAACCCGATCGCGATGATCATTAAAACGGATAGAACTCTAGCCATGAGAAAATTCAGGAAGCCGCGTTCGGGTTTGGGGGTAACGCCCCAAATAATATTGAGGGCGACTTTGAGTTGGGCAAAAACTGTAGTTGCCCCAAAAAACAAAGTAGCGATCGCCACTACAGTAGCCATCAGCCCCGACTGAGGTTGATAGCGTTCCCGAATCAAGGTTTGAATGGATTGAGCCGCTTCTGAACCAATAAACTGTTGCAGTTGAATCGCCAGTTGTTCTTGTGCTGCTTCTTTGCCGATCGCAAAGCTGGCTACGGCGACAGCAATAATCAGCATGGGAGCTAAAGAAAACACCATATAATAGGCTAGGGCTGCTGCCAGGATGGGAACCCGGTCTTGCCGCCATTGCACAAAGGTTTCTTTGAGTAATCTCCAAATTGCGTAGAGTTTCACGGGACTGACGCAGAAAGAACGCGAGTACACTACTATAAAAGCTTATCTGTCCCTATCCGGCTAGTGTTTTAATTGCCCTGATTTTAGGGGAGCTGAGTGTAGAAATTTGTTAAAGTACGGCTGAGGTATGCAGCACAGACTCCAACAATGAGAGCAATAATTAAAAGACCATGGCAATGGGTAAGCTTGTCCCTAATCATCACGGTCTTGATTCTGGGGTTGCAAGCTGTCAAACCAATACAGGCGAACCCCCCAAAAGCGATCGATGAAATTCGAGGCGTTTGGTTAACGAATGTCAGTAGTGCCGTTTTGTATAGTCCTTGGGGCATCGATCGGGCGATCGCCCAACTATCCCAACTCAATTTTAACACGATTTATCCGGTGGTCTGGAACCGAGGCGTAACGTTTTACCCCAGCGATACGGCCAAAGAAACGATTGGTCGCAAGCAAGATTTATTGCTCAATACCATCCGTTTTCGTCAGGATACCCTAGAAGAAATCATTACTCTCGGCCATCAACAGGGAATGCGAGTGATTCCCTGGTTTGAGTATGGGTTTATGGCTCCCAAAAATTCGTTGTTGGCGAAACGCCATCCCAGTTGGTTAGCCCAAAGTCGGGATGGGCAAGCCTTAACTTACCATGGTAAATATGGTTTAGATTGGCTCAATCCTCTGCATCCAGAAGTCCAGCAATTGTTGATCGATCTGATTGTGGAAGTTGTGACCCGTTATGATGTGGATGGCATCCAACTCGATGACCATTTTAGTTTACCGGTGGAGTTAGGATACGATCCTTTTACCCTGTGGCTTTATCAACAGGAACATAACGGAGAGATTCCGCCAGAAAATTATCAAAATGAGGCATGGATGCGTTGGAGAGCCAATAAACTCACTCAAGTGGTTAAGCGGATTCATGACCGGGTCAAAGAAATTAAGCCCGATTGTATTGTGTCCCTATCGCCTAATCCCCGCGCATTTGCGTATCGCAATTATCTACAAGATTGGCAAACTTGGGTCGAGGCGGGTTTAATTGATGAGTTGGTGATCCAAGTGTATCGGAGTGGAATGGACAGTTTTCTGCGAGATTTATCCGATCCGGTAATTCCGAAGTTACAGCAGAAGATTCCAGTGGCGATTGGTATTTCTACTGGAACAGTCAGAACACCTATCCCCTTAAATTTAATTGAACAACAAGTCAATGCAGTGCGCGATCGCGCCTTGGATGGCTTTTCCTTCTTTTATTGGGAAAGTTTGTGGGGATATATTGCCCCAGAATCTCCCCAAGTTCGCCGTCGAGGACTCCAGGAGATGATTGCCAAGACTGAGTAATCTCCCCCATTTCCTATTCCCTATTCCCTACCGCAAAGCGCTATAATTCCCCCATGATTGGATCGGGTTTTGGAATTCAATGGACAATTAATACCTTCATCGGATTTCTACTGAGTCTGTTGCTGATTGAAGTTGGCGAACGACCGGATCTAGGGATCGCAGAAGGATTCATTGGCGGTGCGATCGTTGGCTTGATGCAATTGATAGTGCTTCTACCCCACTTTAAACAGGCGGGTTGGTGGATGGTCATCAGTGCCCTCTGTTGGGGAATTATGGGCTGGAGTGATTTAGGGGCAATGGGTTGGATCGCCCCTAGAACCCTAGATATTTCTGTGCGCTTACTCTATGGTCTTTGGGAAGGAGCTAAAGTGGGGTTTGTTCTGGGTGTGGGTCAATATATACTCCTTTCCCACGAAGTTCCCCAAGCCTGGCGTTGGATTATTGCCAGTATCATTGATTGGGCGATCGCTCTAGGCTGTGGTTGGGCCCTTGGAGGTCTGCTCCGACTTCAATTTCGTCTCTTTCTCGGTGACGTAATCGGTTTAGGATGTGTCTGGTTACTTGTGGGAGGCTTAACCAGTTTTACCCTAACTGTCTTGTTAAATCGCCGCAAGTCTTGAAAGAGGTTTTAAACTTTCTTACAATTAAGAAATATGGATATCTAACATAAGAAAAACTAAGCGATCGCACTCAGAAGAGCAAGGAGTTAATCATGGCACGCGGACAAATGCGCCTCAGAAAACGCTCAATGGCCCCCTCTCAAACTCAGAAGAAAAAGGGCGCTCTCCAAGCCAAATCTAACTCCATGTCACAGAACGGCGAGGATCGGAATATAGCCATAAGCAAAGATTCGCCCCTAGCGCGTAGCGGCAATATTTTGAAACGAATGATTGAGCGAGACCAACAGCAAGGGCAAGGAGAAACCACCCAAGACACTCAACCTAAGACCCCTTTAGCCATACAAGCCAAATTAGAAATTGGCGACCCCCAAGACTCCCAAGAACACCAAGCCGATCATGTAGCTCGCCAAGTCGTGCGTTCAATTGGCCAACCTCAACGCCCTCGTCAGAGTCTGCAACGGCAAGTCGTGAATTTCTGGAACCGACCCAGGGTTCAAAGAGACGGCTCAGGAATCGTCAGTGGAGCCGCTTCACCCGCATTTGAATCGAAACTTCAGAGAGCAAGAGGAGGAGGACAACCCTTACCCCCTAACTTCAGATCTCAGGTAGAACCCGTGATGGGGGCAGACTTTAGTGGAGTCAGAGTCCATACCGATACTCAGTCCAATACCTTAAACCAGACCATTCAAGCCAAAGCCTTCACCACCGGGCAAGATGTATTCTTTAAGCGTGGAGCATACAACCCAGGTAGTCAGGGAGGACAAGAATTAATTGCCCATGAATTAACCCATGTTATGCAGCAGGGAGGAGCAAAGCCACAAACAGCTCAACGCAAACCAGCAAACCGTTCCCAGTCTCCTCAGCAACGACAAACTCGTGTCGGAAGCTCAAGCTCTCCAATTGTGCAACGTTATGCTGATTTTACATCCCAGCTTAACGGACTCGAAGAAGCACCCAAAAATGACGTAGACCCCCATAGTGCAAAACGAAGTGCATTAACAGCATTACAGGGGTATCTGGGAAGTCAAAATGGGGCGATTGTAGTTACGGACGGCGATAGATATGCTTGGGCTAGTGAACAGATAATCGAAGATTCTAATGAAAAACTAGAGGCTGGCGGATCTTTTGTTACGTTACAACAAGGGAATGTGTTCCCGAAGCAAAGTCATTTAAATACGGTCTACAATCAAGAGCTGCCCAATCTTTACGAGCTTCAGCCCATATGGAACCCACGAGAAGAGGCTCAAAACAAGGATCACGTACACTATCGTGCCCAGCAACAGAACCTGGGAAACCCACTACCTTCGCCCAAGGAAGAAAGCGAGGTTCGAGATCTCGCTCCGGCTCCGATTCCTAATCAAAATGGCTCAAATATGGCTCCAATGCCTAATCAAAATGGCTCAAATATGGCTCCAATGCCCGCTCCTATGCCTAATATTTCTCTTCCTAAGCAAGAAGAAATACGCCATGTAGAGCTTAATGAGGACAATATCATCAAGAGTACCCTGGAACTATGGAAAGATTGCCGCAAATCCTCTGGTGCTGTAATGGGATCTCAACTAGAGAGAGAAATACGATATGACACTAGCCCTCCCGATGAAAAACAACAAGAGGACTTGACTCCAAAGATAATCAAAAAGTACAAGTCGGACATGCCAGAATTGATGCTTTCCCAGATCAATTTCGATTTGCTTAAGGCATGGTTCACAACACATCCAAGACCTAATCAGGAACAGGCTAAAAAAATGGTTAAGCGTCTGATACCCCCTTCGAAACCTGAGAACGAAGATCAAAAATCGTATGAGAAGAGGCTGAGGAAATGGAAGAGGAAGCATAGAAAGGAAATCTCGGCTGACGATGTTTATTTTGGGCTAGACGATGAAGAGCAAGACCAATTCAACGAGCATCATGGTCTGGGTAAGTATGCTCTCCCTGATGTAGGAGAGGGCTACGTTATTATATCTGGGCAAAGAGCAACAGGTTTTGACACACACCACAAATATGCAGATAAAGGTAAGGGCTACATCTTCCCTTATCACTGGGGAGGAGTCGTGGCAAAAGATGGTAATGATAGATTAACTTTAGAGGCAGCATCTGAGGGAGACGAACATTCCATAAAAGTGGGTTGGTCATTTGAGCTTTATGGTACAGAAGAGGGTCAATCGTTTCACGAAAAACATGCTGCAACTGGAAGGTATGGTAATATGCATCAAACTCTCCGAGTATACAAGCCAACAGAGAAGAAGAAACCGAACCAGTTAGAAGCTCCAGTAATGGGAGGAGGTGGATTTGCACCTATGGCACCTCTGCCTGGAAATGAGAATAATGGTAATGATAAAGCTCCTCTTCCCCCTCCTATACCTCAATTTGCTCCCATGCCTCCTAATAAAAACGATCTGGAGTAATTGAAGGGGGACTTTGTAAAGTGGATCATATGGGTAAGGGTCGTTAGTATTTTGAATTAAGGCTCATATACCCTTGCCTTTTCGTTGCAGAAAATAGTTATTTTGACTGTGAATGAGTTCATGCAACCTAACCGTGTTAAATCTAGGATTTTAGAGACTCATCAGCGCTTCTCAAAATCCTTGCTGTGGCAGTTTCAACGCGAGTTTTTTAACCAAGAGGGGGTAAAAGCCTGGAATACTGGAAAAGTCCCCCACTATGTCACGAGCAACCCCTTTATCGCTAATGCTTATGGAAAAGTGGTACGGGGTTTTCTGCGTGACTGTGTGCAACATCCTCAAGATCAAATTGATTTTAGTCAACCGGTCTATATTGTAGAGTTAGGGTCTGGATCGGGGCGATTTGCCTATCACTTTCTGAAGCAATTTTTTACGTCCCATTTTAACTCGGCATTGCGAGCAATTCCGGTCAAATATATTATGACGGATTTAGCCGAGCAAAACCTAGAATTCTGGGATACTCACCCTTCATTACACCCGTTTATCGAAAAAGGATTGCTGGATTTTGCGCGATTTGATATTGAAGAGGATGTCACTCTTAGCCTACGGCATTCTGGAGAGGTTTTGTCTTCTGAAACGATCAAAAATCCTCTGATTGTTTTCGCTAATTATTTCTTTGATAGTATTCCTCAAGATCTATTCTCGATCCAAGGGGGGAAACTCTACGAAACGTTGCTGACGGTTACTGCTCCTGAAGCGAATCGGGATCTGACGGATGCTGCTTTACTGGACAATCTGGATATTACTTACGAAGATGCAGAAATTGATGCCGATCGCTATTACGAGAATCCGGCGTTTAACCAAATTTTACAGGATTACCAAACTTATTTAGGGGATACCACGCTCTTATTTCCCTCTGTGGGTTTGCAGGGGATGGAGAATTTGCAGAAACTGAGCCGAGATTGCCTGCTTCTGCTCTCTGGTGATAAAGGTTACGGTAGCGAACAAGAGTTGCAAAAACGACCCAGACCGAAACTCTCTTTTCATCAAGGTTGTTTTTCGCTGATGGTGAACTATCCGGCGATCGCCCGATACACGGAATATGAAGGGGGTATGGCTCTGCTTCCTCATCATAAATCCCGCAGTATTGTGATTGGTGCGTTTCTATTTGCACCAGAGATCGAGTGTTTTCTCGAAACCTCCCATGCCTATCAAACGGCGATCGAAGAATCGAGTCCCGATGACTTTTTTGTCCTCAAAAAGGCGATCGAACCCCATTTTGATAGCCTCACCCTAGAGCAAATTTTGACCTATTTGCGCTTCAGTCATTGGGACACTAAGCTCTTTTTCGGCTGCTTTGATACTCTCATGCAACAAGTTGAAAGTGCCTCCGAGGTCTTACTCGAAGAGCTAACCCGTGCCATTCACCAGATCTGGGAAACCTATTACTTTATTGGCGAACCGGAAGACTTACCCTTTCATTGCGCCATGTTACTGTATAAAATAGGAGCTTACGAGCGGGCGATCGCCTTTCTCCAATATTCCCTCTACTTCTACGGTGAAGATCCAGGCATGTATCATAATCAAGCCCAATGTTACTGCAAACTGCAACAGTGGAATAGGGCATTAGAGGTACTCGATAAAGCCTTGGCACTGCATCCAGAATTTACAGCAGCACAAGAATTAAAACAACAGATAGAAGGCAAAGATTTGAAGGAAGTGTAAAAATTACACCATCTGGACTCAGCAAAATTATAACCTAGGATTAACGTCATTTTAAAGTTAGGTTGCTTCAATAATAGAGCGCGATCGAACAATTGCTTGGGTGCTGACTAGGCTGAACTGTTCTTAAACATTTTCACTGATTTTCCTGTGATGACTTTACCTCGCCCCATTTCCTCTGCTTCCCCTCAAGTTCCTCTACGTTGGGTTCTCGTGGTTCCCTTTGTCCTGCAAATTTTTGCGGCTGTAGGATTAACGGGGTATCTCTCCATTCGCAATGGACAACAAGCAGTGAATGAAGTCACACAGCAGCTCCGGAGCGAAGTCTCCAGTCGTATTCAAGAACGGTTAGACTCCTATTTAGAAAGCCCTCATTTGGTGAATGCTCTAACGGCTAAAGCCATTCGTCGCTTCAACTTGTGGAATGTAGAAGACATGAGTGCCATGGAAGGCTATGTTGCCGAGCAACTGATTCAATTTCCAAATCTCAGTTATCTGGGATTTGGTGGAGAGGAACAGGAATTTGCCGGAGCAGGACGAAACAATGATGGATCTTTAGTGACTTATTTGACCGATCGTAGCACCAATTTTGTCAACACGGTTTATGAGGTTGATGCTGAAGGAAACCCTGGTGAATTTATTGAAGAAAAGCCAAATTATAATCCCACAATTCGCCCTTGGTATCGAATCGCAATAGAAGCCAACCAAGCAGTTTGGACAAATATTTATTTAACGTCCGAGAAACGTCCTGTTTTTTCTGCGGTGGAACCGTTTTATGATTCCCAAGGAATCCTACGAGGAGTCTTGGTTGTCGATTTGAGTCTTTGGCATATTAGCGAGTTTCTGAGAGAGTTGAAGATTGGCAAAACAGGACAAGCATTTATCATTGAACGCAATGGCTTTTTAGTTGCTTCATCCAATCCGGAACAACCTCCGGTTAATGAAGAGGGAGAACCGCAACGTTTACCAGCTTCTGAAAGTCGTAATGAACTGATTCGCTTTAGTGTCGCGTCTCTAAAAGATGAATTTAGTCGTTTAGAAACAATTACAGAAACCAGACAACTCAAGTTTACCATGAATGACCGTCCGCAACTGCTGCAAGTTACTCCAGTTACAGACGATCGCGGATTGGATTGGTTAATTGTAGTGGCAGTTCCAGAATCCGATTTTATGGCCCAAATTAACGCCAACACCCGCCAGACGATTATACTCTGTTTGGCGGCATTGGCGATCGCCACAATTTTGGGAATTTTCACCTCTCGCTGGATTGTCCGTCCCATTTTACACCTCAATGAAGCCTCTCAGGCGATCGCCTCTGGTAACTTTCAGCAAACCATCACCATTTGGGGAATTAAAGAATTGCAAAGTTTAGGACACTCGTTTACCCAAATGGCACAACAATTAGATGATTCATTTACTGCCCTAGAAAACAGTAATCAAATGCTCGAGAAACGAGTCGAAGAGCGCACCTCTGAACTTAGAGAAGCCAAAGTGACAGCAGACAGCGCAAACCAAGCCAAAAGCGAATTTTTAGCTAATATGAGTCATGAATTACGCACGCCACTCAATGGAATTCTCGGTTATGCCCAAATTATGCACCGTGCGACTGACTTAAATCAATATCGCAAAGGAGTTGATGTAATTGAGCAAGCTGGATCGCATTTATTAACCCTCATTAATGATATCTTAGATTTGGCTAAAATTGAAGCCCGGAAAATGGAGTTATTCCCCAAAGACTTTCATTTTCTTTCCTTTTTAGTAGGAGTGGCAGAAATTGCTCGCGTGCGAGCCAATAATAAAAGCATTACCCTGCTATTTGCCGCAGATGAAAGCTTACCAAATGGACTAAAAACAGATGAAAAAAGGCTGCGTCAAGTCCTGCTAAATTTGTTAGGAAATTCAATTAAGTTTACCGATCGCGGGCAAGTCATTTTTCAAGTTCAATATTTAACCTCTGATGCCGAAACCCATACGGTGAAAATCCGCTTTACAGTCGAAGATACCGGCATAGGCATGACTCCAGAGCAATTAGGAAAAATTTTCCAACCCTTTGAGCAAGTGGGATCGAGTTCTCGGCGATCGGAAGGCACCGGTTTAGGCTTGACCATTTGCCGTAAAATTGTCGCCATGATGGGCAGTGAAATACAAGTTAAAAGTACCTTTGGAGCGGGAAGTACCTTTTGGTTTGATGTTGATTTTCCAGTGTCTACAGAATGGGTGAGTAGTGCCACTGTTTCAGAACAGGGGAAAATTATAGGCTATTTGGGAGAGCCAAAGAAAATCCTCGTTGTAGACGATCGCCCCGTCAATCGAAGCGTAGTCGCAGAAGTCTTAAAACCCCTAGGATTTTCGATCGATGAAGCGGAGAATGGGGAAGAAGGATTAGAGCATTTACAAGACTTTCAACCCGATTTAGTGATTACAGATATTGTCATGCCAATCCTAGATGGGTATGAATTCGCTCGACAAATCCGCACCCATCACTCAAAAGAGTTACCTATTTTAGCCGCTAGTGCCAGTGTATCCCTAGCCGATCAAAGTTTAGCGATCGCCGCCGGATGTAATGATTTTCTAGAAAAACCGTTGGATTTACAAACACTACTGATTCGCTTACAGAACTATCTGCAACTGAGTTGGATTTATGAAGAGACTCAATCTGCACCAGAAACTCCAGTCGAAGATCTCAACATTCCCTCTGAATCAGAAGTGGCTCTTCTCTATCAAGCGACCAAAATTGGAGACATTGAAGCCATAGAAGAGAGAGTTCACCACTTAAAAGAGCAAGATTCCATCTATGACGTATTCTGCGATCGCATTCTAGCTTTAGCCAATGAGTTTGATGACGAAGGAATCCTCAAGTTTCTGGACTCGGTAGGTTGCCTGCAAAACTAAGTCGCGATCGCTCTACTCAAACTCAAGTGTTGAGGTTTGAGAAAATAAAGATAAAATAGAAGAAGCCACTCCATGATAGGGCGATCGCCAACAGGAGAAAAAACTTATGGCACGTGGACAGATGCGAATCAGGAAACGTTCAATCCTTTCATC
>NZ_CEZBFX010000073.1:0-18888 GCF_982964205.1 Roseofilum sp.
GCAACCAACGACCCACCCCTCCCCAATTAGTCGGTGGAGAAGTGCTGACGGTTAGTAATGACAGTGGCATTGATGCCACCCAACCCGGAACAGTAATTGGGCAAATCCGATCCTCAGATAATTCCGGGATTCAATCCTATGAAATTTCCCGCGTTACTGGAGGTGCTTCTACCACTAACTTTAGTATCAGTAACAATGGGAATATTACCCTCAACAGCGCTCCGGGTGGCAATGGGCCGTTTGGCTTGGTAGTACGCTCGACGAATACCGGGGGCAGAGTATCAGAAGAAGCAACGATTAATGTCTATACCACTGTGGGCGCAGCCAGCAGCGATCCAATCCTTAGAAATAATCGGAATGACAGTTTTCCCGCAAGCGGCAATGTATCCGGTCAAGATACGATTATTGTCGCTCCCGGTAAATATGATGAAGCTAGCTTAAGTGTTACTCAGAATACCACCCTACGATTTACCATTCCTCCCGATCCTACAGGAGCAGGTGTTGCTCGATTAACTGCACCGGCAGTTCCTACTCCCATTACGGGGAGTTTGGTTGCCGGTACAACCCTATCGGAAAACTTCCGAGGGAATAGCTCTAGCGACTTGTTCTTTGGAGGACAGGGGGCCGATACCCTGAATGGAGTATCTGGGCAAGATTATTATGTGTATACTGCCCTGAATGAAGGAGGGGATGTTATTCAAGGCTTTGGCAATAGTAGTGTGATTTTGGTCAATGCTCAGACCTTTGGTGCAGGTCTAACAGCGGGACAATTGTCTCAAGGACAGTTATTCTTGTCTAATTCTGTCTTTAATCCGGCTAGCCCTCCGAGTGCTTATCAGAATGCTGCCAATGGTGACCAGTTGCGCTTTATTTACGATTCCCAAGGCAACTTGTTCTTTGATGCCAATGGCTCGGCGGCTGGCGGTATCGCCAATAATCAACCCCTAGCAGTTCTCAACGCTCCCGGTCGTCCCTCGGTGAGTAACTTTAGCAATACTAATATTTTTGTCTATTGACGCAATTGGGTAATGGGTAATAGGTAATAAGCAGATGAGGATCTTGCCGATCTCTTGATCTCCCCATCTGCCTATTCCCTAAAAATGGTATCACAGGATACTATTTCGGCATGATTTGTGAAGAAAATCCTGAAATCCATAGAAATTAAAGGTTTGGCCGATCCATATGGGGATGACAGAGATTAGAATAATCCAGTGAAACTCTGAAATAATGGGAGTTTCAGCAGTTTAACCTGAAAAGGAGATGCAAAATGAATAAAGGTGAATTGGTCGATAAGGTGTCTGAAAAGGCTTCAGTGACCAAAAAACAAGCGGATGCGGTGTTGAGTGCTGCCCTGGAAGCGATTATGGAAGCGGTGTCTGAAGGTGACAAAGTGACCTTGGTTGGCTTTGGGTCGTTTGAGTCGCGGGAGAGGAAAGCACGGGAAGGACGCAATCCTAAAACTGGAGAGAAAATGGAAATCCCAGCGACTAAAGTTCCTGCGTTTTCGGCGGGTAAGCTGTTTAAGGAAAGAGTAGCTCCTCCGAAAGACGAGTAAGTTTCCGATTTATTCCATTAAGTCAGTGTCTTTCCAACGTCCGGTTCATGGAGGAAATGTTGTTTGGGCAGCCTCAATTGCAGGCTGTTCACCCGATCGCCTTCTGGATTTTTCCGCTAGTATCAATCCGTTAGGCCCTCCACAATCGGCGATCGCCGCAATTACAACCCATTTGCATCGGATTACTCTGTACCCAGATCCCCAGTATTCCCAGCTACGGGAACATCTGGGGCGATTTCATCAACTGCCCCCAGAGTTCATTTGGCCGGGGAATGGGGCGGCAGAATTACTGACTTGGATTGCTCGTCAGTTTCAAGGGTGTGGCGGTGTGACGTTGCTCACTCCTGCATTTCGGGACTATGAACGAGCGCTTCAAGCTTTTGGAGTTCCCATTCAACCCTATCCCCTAAGTTGGTCTGGGTTAGCCTCTTCCCTTCCTAATTCTGCTAATCCTGGATCGGGCTTATTGCTGAATAATCCCCATAATCCGACGGGTAAATTATGGCGGCGTGAGGAGATTTTGCCGGTTTTGGATCGATTTAAGTTTGTGGTGATTGATGAGGCGTTCATGGACTTCCTAAACCCCTCAGAAGACCAAAGTTTAATCCCCCTGCTCCAAGATTATCCTCATCTGGTGATTGTGCGATCGCTCACTAAGTTTTATAGTTTACCCGGCCTGCGTCTGGGTTATGCGATCGCCCATCCAGCCTTAATTGCACAATGGCAAAACTGGCGCGATCCTTGGCCGGTGAATATCCTTGCGGAAGTAGCCGGAATTGCGGCGATCCAAGATTATGATTTTCAACGGCAAACTTGGGACTGGTTACCTCCCACTCGCGAGTATGTTTTTGAAAGGTTGCGATCTCTGCCGGGGTTCGATCCTTATCTAGGAGCTGCTAATTTTTTATTAGTCAAGGTCAATCAGTCGGTTAGGGCGCTACAAGAGCAGTTATTAAAAGAACACCAGATCCTGATCCGAGACTGTGCGAGTTTTCCTGAACTGGGCGATCGCTATTTCCGCATCGCCATCCGTTTGTCCTCTGATAATCAACGCTTACTTGATGCTCTGAGCAATTAACTCAAATCTTGATTAACTCATATCAATGAAGCAATCAATTAAAAAAAGAACCCTGAGCGCTGTATCATTCCAGTTTATTAACTCTGGACTGTTGGGCTAATATGCCGTATTTGGGAGCAAATACCATGGCTAGAATGAAGAAGAGGGTCAACAGCACCACGATCGCTCCTCCTGTGGAGATATCCAGATGATAACTGAAATAGGTTCCCAGGATGCACGATAGCACACTGCTAGTAATCGAGAGTCCCATCATCCGATCGAAGCGATCGGTCAGTAAATAGGCTATTGCTCCAGGAGTCACGAGCATAGCAATCACCAGAATAATACCCGCCGTTTGCAAAGCCGTAACAATGGTTAGAGCCAAAACGGACAACAAGGTATAATACATCAATTGAATATTCAACCCGATCGCCTTAGCATGATTGGGATCGAAACAGAACAGCAATAAATCCTTACGTCGCAACAGAATCACCAGTAACGTTATGGTTCCTGCAATCAGGGTTTGAATAATATCACTGTTAGAAATGCCCAACACATTGCCAAACAGGATATGAAACAAATCCACATTACTGGGAATTTTGGTAATTAACACAATTCCAAAGGCAAAAAAACCGGTAAAGACTACGCCAATTACCGCATCTTCTTTTAACCGAGTTTTCGATTGCACATACCCTATCGCCACCGTTGCGCCAAATCCAAACAAGAAGGCTCCCACTGCAAACGGAATATTCAGAGCATAGGCAACCACCACCCCAGGAACCACCGCATGGGAAACCGCATCTCCCATCAGCGACCAGCCTTTGAGGGTAATATAACAGGAGAGTACAGCACAAACTAAACCGACAAAGGCACTCACCCACAACGCTCGGACTAAAAATCCATATTCTAGGGGTTCAAGGAGCCAATCTAATAGAGCTGGAGAATAGGGAATTGTCAAGAATCAGCCTCAAAATTTGGGGACAGGGAGCGTAAACTTTGCATGGGTAAACGATTATCCAATACAATCACTTTACCGTCTTGGGCGAGCACGAGCGCCAAAAATGGCCATGATTTCATCTTGAAGCTGCCATGGTCAACAAATCGAATGGCAGTGTCAAGATGAAAGGGGTTAGTGCAGCACTATTTCAGATCCCATTTTATCCGGCCGGCGTGCGTTTTCGCGTCTTGCGTAGAGCCGGAATGGCCCACAGAATCAATCCGGTTACTGAAAGTATAATCGTCGTCATGCCCAGAATTGTTCCAGATGTTCTTCGCATTGACTCGTTGATAATTTCTCCTGTATGGACATGCTCAATCCAATCTGCCCATCGATAACTTTGGCTCAGAACCTCACCCGTTTGAGCGTCAAGTTGCACCTCTAGGGGGATATGCCCTTTTGCACGAACCTTGTACGTCCCTTTATTAAGCCGGATATCAATCCTGTTAATATCATCTGGCGTTTGAAATTCTGGCAAATTGAGTAACATCACCTTCTCAACTGCCTCAGACAGTGGCATCATTGTTTCTATACTGCCCTCTGTCCCCCTAGCAGTTGATGCTTGCATCCAGTCATAAGCACCTTTATAAGAGAGGAAAATGCCTGTTACTGCTAGCGAAATTAGAAAAATACACAGTGCAACTCCCAAGTACTTATGAATATTAAGGCTCCACTTCATCAGCTTTCTTTTGAATGATGACATACTCATCTCCTGTTCGTTATTCAGAGTGGTCAAATAGCTTTTTATCTATACTTTGCACGCCTACAGCCCCAATAAGAGTCAGTGAGCTAAATGGATGATCTTATTAAGACTATTTTGCATATGGATAAAAGAGCCTAGAGACAATTATCGATAGCTACAGTCGAGTTAGTGCCTATACTCCCTTTCACTAATCAGAATAAATCGCAACTAGAAGAGTAGAGTTAACTTTACTTAAATAGAGGTTAACTTAACTATTTCTTAATTATGTACTTAAATTTATAGTAAAAAAATATACTGTATTACCCAAGACTTGAGGGCTAATATGAAATTCTTAGATGTTTGCTACATGATGATTGATACCATTTCTCTATGATGATGCGCTTTAAAAAGGGGCCCCCAGCCCCTTGTCTCTCAGGGATCGATTAGTTGCAAGATTAAAGAGAAATGGTATGACACGGAGACGCGAAGATTGCTGTGTAGCACGAATAAATGAATTTGATATAACGACCAACCTCACTGGACACAGACAACCTTTGAACCTTGGCAGAATCTCGGAAAGTGACAAGTGACAAAAGAGGGATGGTCAAGAATCGACCTCGAAATTTGGGGACAGAGAGTGCAAACTTTGTACGGGTAAACCGCCAAACGTCATCGCTAGGTTCTCTTGGGTAAAGGTTTCTGCTGTGCTTCCAGATGCCAGAATCGTCTGATTAATTAAAATTGTGCGATCGCAGAATGTGGAAATCGAGGCTAAATCGTGGGTAGAGACCAGAATTGTGTATCCTTCATCGCGCAACTGCATCAGCAAATCAACGATTCGCTTCTCCGTTTTCACATCCACCCCGGTAAATGGTTCGTCCAATAAAATCACTTTACCGTCTTGAGAGAGCGATCGCGCCAAAAATGCCCGTTTCTTTTGTCCTCCTGAGAGTTCCCCAATTTGCCGATTCCGAAACTCTACCATTCCCACCCGCTCTAAACTTTCCATCACCAACCGCCGATCTTTCGCGCTCGGAATTCGCAACATATTCATATAGCCATAGCGTCCCATCATCACCACATCAAAGACGCTGACCGGAAAATTCCAATCCACCTCATCCGACTGGGGAACATACGCCATTAACTGCCGCTTTTGAGCTATTTTCACCGGCATTCCACCCACCCGAATTTGTCCTTGCTTAGGAGGTAAAAAGCCCATAATGGATTTAAATAACGTCGATTTTCCGCCCCCATTGGGCCCCACTAAGGCGGTAATCGTTCCGGGTTCCACTGTACAATTGGCATTATAAATGGCCAGCCGAGCATTACTGTAAGTAACACTCAGATTATTAACAGTTATATTGAGCGGTTCAGTCAAGGATGACATCGTTTTCTCCAGTGGGTAATTATGGAATTTTCAATGGATTGATTGAGGCTTGCTCTCCCACGTGAGAGAGAGGGAAGGCAACTATAACAATCCATTTGTAATCAGTTGCACATCATATTCGAGCAACTCTAAAAATGTGGGTACAGGCCCCTCTGCTGTAGACAAGGAATCAACATAAAGATTGCCGCCAAACGTTGCGCCTGTGGTTTCCGCCACTTGCTTTTGTCCTTTATCATTCACCGTCGTTTCACAAAAAATTGCGGGAATTTGCTTACTTTTGACTCGATCGATCGCCCCTTTAACTTGTTTGGGCGTAAACTGTTGCTCGGAATTAATCGGCCAGATATAAATTTCATTCATCCCGTAATCCCGCGCCAGATAAGAAAAAGCGCCTTCACAGGTAACTAAGTAACGTTGATTTTTGGGGACTTTTTCTATAGCTTCGCGCAGTTTTTGGTCAATGACTTTGAGCTTTTCACTATAAGCTGCTGCATTAGTATTATAGGTTTCGGCGTTGTCTGGATCGAGGGTAACAAACGCTTGGCGGATATTTTCCACGTAAATTAGGGCATTTTGGGGAGACATCCAAGCATGGGGATTGGGTTTGTCGATGTAGGGGCCTTCAGCAATGGGAATGGGTTCAATACCTTCAGTTAAGAGGACAGAGGGCACATTTTCCAGGTTGCCTAAAAATTGCTCAAACCACCGCTCTAGATTCATGCCGTTATATAAAATCAGGTCAGCGTTTTGTGCTTTGATGAGGTCGCTGGGGGTGGGTTCGTAACCGTGAATTTCTGCACCGATGCGGGTAATGGACTCGACTGTTAGCTGATCCCCGGCAACGTTTTGGGCAATATCAGCAAGAACGCTAAAGGTGGTGAGGATTTTCTTTTTATTTTCGGTTTCTCCAATGGTAGAGCTTGGATTTTCAGGAGTTGGCTCTAAGGTTGTATTGCTGTCTATACCTGCACAGCTTGTCAGACCTAGGGTGAGGACTAAACTAGCGATCGCCATTAAGGTGGATGGATAGGAGTAAGGCATGGAGAAATCAGCCCGGTTAATTTCATAATTGTTTCATCTTTCATATTTATATCATAATTGGCTCGGTGTGTATTTAAAAAAATTGTAGGGGCGAAAACTTTTTCGCCCCTACAGGAATCTTGGGATGGCGGTTGAATTAGCCTTTGAGCTGGCGACGCAAGATGCCGCCACCAATACCACCAACAAGAGTCACCCCTACAACCCCAGCGAGAATGTAACGATTGGCGATACGGTTACGGTTGTGGGTATGGTAAGGATGTCCCTCAAGATAGCTGATATTCTCTGATTCAATCCCTTCGCCACTCACGGGAACGATCAGATTATCCCAATGACCGCCTTCTCCAATTTCTACGGACCACTCACCGGGAATGGAGGGATCGGGTTGGAGGACAAATTCACCATTCTCATCTGTTGTGGTTTCGAGCCAAGGTGTGGTGGGGTCGTTGGGAGCGTAAACGACGACAGGGGCACCTTCAAAGGCTTCACCACTGCTAAACATCGATTGGATTTCTAGGCGATCGGACATAGACTGGTAATCTGTTTCTACGGAGTGGGCAAGGGCAACTTTGGGTAAGCTCACGATGCTCAGTAGCACGGCAGATAGGGTAAGGAAGGATTTCATTACGATACTCTCCTGTTGGTTCTGAGGATTTTAGTCAATCTTAAAAGCAAATCACTGGCATTGGGCACATAGATACTGCTTATTGCCCATAGACCAATTCTTCGTAACATGGCTCGGTTAATCAGGAGCTGATCTCCATTAAACATGGGGTAGGGTTGTGGAATGGGAGCGTCTTGAGCGCTGGAGGCGAAAAGCGAGCAAGATGTTTGCACAACTGGCTTTACCTCATTTTTTTCCGATCGCCCCTCTTTCTTTCCATCTTGTGATTAACATCACCCAAAATATTCTGTCAAGTCACAGAAATATTTCTTTACAATTTGTTATATTAGTTTACAACGATGAAAAACAAAGAGGTCAACCTGATGTACACAACGGTTAATCCTGAAGGACAGCTCAATAACTACGCTAACGAGCCTCAAATTTACTATGCAGACTTCCCCAGTCAAGAACAGCAGCAACGCTACATGCTCCAAGGGGCAATTTCTCTCCTCCTCACAACCGCTTTGATCCTCACTGGAATTGCTGTGAGCTAACTCTCTTCTCTCCTCTCTATACAAACGCTAGTCGAGCCGCTTAGTTAACTCCTAGGTGGCTTTTCTTTTTATGAGGCAATCGGTCTTAGGTTAGCAAAGCCGATCGCACTCAGGAAAAATCCCAATTGCACGATGACAATACTGGGGCCGGAGGGCAAGTCAAATAGAGCAGAGAGGACAATTCCGCATAAAGCGGCGATCGCTCCAATAACCGCAGATAAGATCGCATAGGTGGTGAAGTTCTGAGTCATTAAGCGAGCGGAACAGGCAGGAATGACAATAAAAGCGCTCACCAATAACACCCCGATCGCCTTGATCGCGACACCAACAACAAGGGAAAGCAGCACGACGAAGGCGGTACGATGGGTTTCTACCGATACACCACGGGCGATCGCCATCGGTTCATGAAGTGTCAACATCATCTGAGTGCGCAACGTTGAGGCAATAAATCCAATACAAACCAATAATAGGAGTGTGCTAATGATTAGATCGAAGGTTTGTAGAGCTAAAATATCCCCAAAAAGTAAGTGATTGATGCCTCCTTTGTATTCCCCGATCAGACTGAGGGTAATAATGGCAAAGGCTAAGGAGGAGGAATAAACAATATTGAGGACAGCATCTGTCCACAGTTGGGTGCGCTCTAGAAAGGTATTGACCACCAGGGCAAAGATCGCCGCAAAGGGAAGAATGACCCATGAAGGATTCAGACCTAATAATAGCCCTAAACTTAATCCCAAGAGAGTCGAGTGTCCCAGGGCATCACTAAAAAATGAGAGTTGCCGCAAAATCGTAAAACTGCCCAACAGTCCCCCCATTGTTCCCATTAATACGCCTCCCATCAGTGCCCGTTGCATAAAGGCAAATTGGAAGAGTTCTATCGCGCGTGAGATTTCGGTTTCCATTACATTCACAATTAAACAACGTTGTGGGGGTGGGTTCACAAAAAATCTACAAAACACATCAATAACTTTACTCAACCCGCCCTCATCCTCTAAGCCCTACCCATGTTCAATTTTTTAATTAATACAGCGCTTTGCTTGCGTTATGAAACACAAGCTTGAATTCTCTCTCTCCATGTACCACAACCCTATTCCCTATTCCCTTTCCCCAGCGCAAAGCTCTGTATTAGGATCGACAGGAATGATGATAACGAGTAAAGGCAGAACCGTAAGCGGCAATTAGATTTTCCGTACTGAGCGTGTTTTCTGGTGTCCCTTGACAGAGTAAGGTACGGTTTAGACAAAGGACGCGATCGCATTGTTTTTTTACCATATCCAAATCATGGGAAATCTGTAAAATTGCCCAATGATATTCTTGTTTCAGTTCTTCGAGGAGTTGATAAAATTCGGCTTCTCCTCGGATATCTAATCCCGCAGGGGCTTCATCTAAAATCAGTAATTTTCGAGGTCTAGCCAGACAATAAGCGAGTAAGATGCGCTTAGTTTCTCCACCGGAAAGTTGACTAATGGGTTTGTGTTTTAAATGCCAGGCATCCACCCGCGAGAGCGCTTCTCGGACGGCTTTACGGCGTTCTCGATAGCCTGACCAGGGCAACTGAAAACCGAGCCGATCCCAACCTAAGCCGACCAGTTCGGCTACTGTCATGGGCAGACGGCGATCGAAGAGAAAGTTTTGCGGTAAATAGGCGATTTGTTGACGAATTTGCGCCGGCAGTTTACCTTGAGGATTCATCGGTTTTCCTAATAGGGAAATATGACCTGATTTTCGAGGTAAGATGCCTAAAATGGCTTGAATTAGGGTGCTTTTCCCTGCTCCATTGGGTCCGATGAGGGCGGTATCTGTACCCGTAGATAAAGTAAAGGATACGTCATGCACGACCCCTGGTGTGCGATCGCGATCGATGATTAAGCCTTCAACTTCCAATACTATTTCGGTCAAGCTCGATCTCCTGGTTTCTTAAGGTTCTCTAGGCTTTTCCTTGATTAGTAGATTTTTGGACTAGGAGAGCCTGTGTAGAATGATTATCATTTTAGAGTATCGCGGGAGAAAAAACAAGGCGATCGAGAGGATATAGCGTTAGGCAATAGGTAATATCAAATCCTTAGATATGTGCTACAGATGGTTGACACTCCCGACACGGAGAAACGGGGACACGGGGATTGATATGTAGCGTGATTTTTAGGATTTGATATAATAGGCAGTTTCACCCTTCTCTTGAGGAGTCCATAGTCAAGAGACGAAATAACAGAAACTGCGTTTTCTGATAGGCATTAAAATTATCATCACTGACTAAAATTAAGCTGGGACTGCCATCGGCAAAATGGGGGCCAAATGTCATCCCTTCGAGGTTATCCAAGGTAATGCCCAACTGAGCTAAATCTAAAACCAATTGTTTACGAATAGGTTTCAACTCTCCTAAATTGCCTTGAAGAGAGGATACATTAGAAATATCGCTGGCCGATCCGGTCACTGCTTGGAATAGTTTGGCTGTAACTACAGAGCCATTAAAAGAGCGCTCTAGGGTGAGAAAATGTCCGGGTTCATCTAAGGCTAAAATTTCTGTTAATCCTTGGGAGAGAATATCTGGTTCAGGTGTATCAAGTTCATAGAAATGTTCAGAAACTAACAGGGGTGGCCCTTCGCTGAGGAGATAATGCATCCACCGTGTTCTAGTCTTCACTAATTCTTTGACTTCTGGATCTCGATCTTGGATTAAGGCGGCTTCTGTAGCAACAAATACGCGTAAAGGTTCACCAGTTGTGGGAACGAGGCCGATGGGGTTGGTGGTTAAGGACTCAAACCCTAGGTTATTTTGTACTCCTTTTTGTTCTTCTTTTCCTGAAGTATCAGGGATATAGCGTTGAGGAATGGGGAGCTGATTGAGCCATTGTCCTGTTTGCCGGTCATATTCAGCGATCGCCGGGGGGATCTGTTGGTTTGCAACCCCTTCACTGGCAATGAGTAGGGTTCGGTTGGGAGTGAGAGCTAACCCTTCTGGATCGAGGCTACCTTCCGCGTATGGCGTACCTTCCGGGGTTTTTAAGGCAGTAACGGTTTCTACATCAATTTCAAAGGGGTCAAGACTCAGATTCAAGGTATAAAAGCGAGCGGGGCCGTGGAAACTGCGGTCATCCGAAAGAGCATAGAGGCGATCGCGTTGGCGATCGTAGGCGATCGCTGATAACCCACCCACGGTGGTTTCCTGAAACTCCTGTTTGGGTAGGGTGACTTCTCCAACCCATTCCAAAGACAAGGGCAAAAAGAGCCGATCTTGGGCGCTCACTTGCGGTAGGCTACAACCCGTCAGCAATCCAAGCAGACAGAAACCGAAGACAAAAAGGGGAACTAAGAAGCGTTTCATTCGGGCAAAACTCATATAGCACTTTGCGCTAGGGAATAGGGAATGGGGAATGGGGAATAGGATTGTGGTATATGGCTTTGGGAATTCAACAGCTTACTCTACAAAAGCACAAAGTGCTGTATCAATTAACCATTATAGCGATCCTTTTTTCTATAGCAGTCAATCAGTTGCTGAGGACGGTTAGGTTATTGTTTATAGTAAAGTGTCCTAACTCTCCCTTCCCCTGCTATAACTCATCTTCTAACCCTGGTCGAGCCATGGGAGCAACCCTTACTTTACTCACATAGCGCAACATCATCGCCCCAGCAACCGCTACAATTAAGCTCATCCAACCGACTCCCTGATTCAAAAGTAAAAAGCCGCCTACAGCGAACATCGCACCAAATAAGAGCAATGTGGCT
The DNA here is from genome assembly GCF_982964205.1 of Roseofilum sp. Lineage (NCBI taxonomy): Bacteria > Bacillati > Cyanobacteriota > Cyanophyceae > Desertifilales > Desertifilaceae > Roseofilum > Roseofilum sp. The sequence continues at coordinate 11,598 of NZ_CEZBFX010000073.1, forward strand.
GCACTGATTTTGAGTAAATCTTGGGGTAAGCTTTGTGCCGGTTTCAAGCCCGTGCGCGATCGCTGCCGTCGCCATCCAGGACCGCCAGGGCGCACTAACCGATAGAATTCATCCAAGGTTTGATCTGATTCTGGTGCCGTTAACAACATGGCAGCTATCCAGCAAATTCCACTAATCCCAGCCGTCACCAGTAATCGCAAGCCAAAATCTTTAATGGTTAATAGAGGTACAACACTGGTGGTTAATCCGATGATAAATCCACCGACCATCGAGGCTAATTCCGCTGCGGCATTAATGCGCCACCAAAACCAGCGTAGAATCAAGACTAATCCGGGCCCTGTACCGATCGCAATCACCAATCGAAATACGGTGGCTACATCTTGGGCATAGAACGCGGCGATCGCCCCTAAAACGGTTACCATAACCGAAGACATACGACCGACTAAGACTAACTCCGACTGGGTAGAGTCAGGACGGAAAAAGCGTAAATATAAATCATTGGTTAAATAGGATGCGCCCCAGTTAATGGAGGTTGAAACCGTACTCATAAACGCTGCCAGCAAGGAAGCCACCACTAATCCCAACATCGCTGGAGGCAAGAAATCGAGCATTAATTTTGGATAGCCCAGCTCCGGATCTTCCAAATTGGGATAAACCACTAGAGCCACCAGAGCAACTAAAATCCAAGGCCAAGTCCGCACCCCATAATGCAGAATATTGAAAAACCAGGCCGCTTTTTCCGCTTCTGCTTCATTTTTTGAGGCTAATAATCGTTGGATAAATTCGCCACCCCCGTCACTACGACGAAACGCCCACCACTGAATCAACAAATACGCTCCAAACGTACTTAAGCTGAGACTGGCGGTTTCCGTATTCAGAGGAAAAAAGGCTAAGATATCCGTATCTGTGCGCTCTTGCACGAGGGGAATTAACTCGTGAATGCCGCCCACATGACTCACTGCGATCGCGGCAACGGCGATCGCCCCAAATAACCCGAGAAAAAACTGGAAAAAATCCGTCGCCACCACCCCCCAAAGTCCAGAAATTCCGGCATAGAATAGGACAAATAAACTCACCCCTACCACACTCCAGAGTTTAAGGTTCTCTGCCGGTTCTATGCCCAAACTTTGCCATAATTCCAGGGCATCAATCACTTTCACCATCGCCAACATCGCGTAGCCAATGCCGATACAATTAATCGGAACTGCAAACAAAAAAGCCTTCACTGCTCGTAGAATGGCTGCCATCGATCCCCCATAGCGAATTTCCGTTAACTGGGCATCCGTAACCACTCCCGATCTGCGCCACATCCGGGCAAAGATATAAATCATCACCACATGAGCCATACCAAAGCTCCACCATTCCCAGTTTCCCGCAACCCCTCGACTGGCAACCACTCCAGCAATGTAGAGGGGAGTATCAATAGAAAAAGTAGTCGCTGCCATACTGGTTCCGGAGAGCCACCAAGGGAGCGATCGCCCCGATACAAAAAACGCCTCCAGTCCCTCCGAGGCTTTTCCTGATAGATATAACCCTAATCCTAACGTTAAGAGCAAATACAACAGAACAATCAACCAATCAATGGCAGCCATACCCTTCCTATAACATCGGCGCTCTTATCTTACGGCTAATTCTGCGCGATCGCCCCTTGAGTTTTGGGCATAATTGCTAGGATCGCTATTTTATCGGCTCATTTAGGGTATCCCTTATGTCTCTAGGGGAGAACTAGGAGGCAATTTGCACCCAACCCAGACTGAAAAATATAGGTAACGATTATTGAACGACTAGGTTATGACGTTTGAAAATACCAATCGTTTGTTCTAATAATTCCTGGGAAGGAGGTTCAGTGTTCTTGAGTTGATAATCATAGCCGAGTTGTTGCCATTTGTATTCTCCCATTTTATGGAAGGGTAAAATTTCAACTTTTTCTACATTCTCAAAAAGAGCCACAAATTCAGCTAGTCCTTTAACATTATTAAAAGCATCTGTCAACCCAGGGACTAACACAAATCTGATCCATGTTGGCTTCTGAATTTCGTTGAGATATCGAGCAAAATCAAGCGTTGGCTCAATAGAAACATGGGTTACTTTTTTGTAAATTTGAGGATCGAAAGATTTGATATCTAATAAGACTAAATCCGTATAGTCTAAAACCGGTTTAGCCATCTCTACATTGATGTACCCGGATGTATCTAAAGCAGTATGAACTCCAATCTGGCGACATCTTTGAAAAATTTCTTTAACAAACTCAGGTTGCATCAAAGGCTCACCTCCAGTCACCGTTACACCGCCACCAGAAAATTGAAAGTAAGACCGATATTTCTCAATTTCTACCATCAATTCATCAACAGATATTGCTTCTCCATCTTCAATACAACGAGAATCAGGATTATGGCAGTATAAACACCGTAAGGGACAACCTTTTGTAAAAATCACAAATCGAATTCCAGGACCATCGACTGTCCCACAAGTCTCTATTGAATGAATAATACCTGTCGATCCCATATAATTAGTGATGATAAAGTTGACCGCTTAAGCTTAATGCATACAATGATCCCCATCCTTATTATTAGCATAGGATGGGGATTGGCGATTGCAGCTTAAGTTTACAGTTGACTGTGGAATGTGCGGTTAATCACATCCAATTGTTGTTCGCGGCTTAGTTTAATGAAATTGACGGCATAACCAGATACTCGAATCGTCAACTGAGGATATTCTTCAGGATGGTTCATTGCATCGACTAAGGTGTCTCGATTGAGAACGTTAACATTGATATGATGCCCCGTGTCGTGGAAATAACCATCTAGCATTCCGACCAAATTATTGACTTTCCCATCGTCAGTTGTCCCTAAGGCTTGAGGCACAATTGAAAAAGTGTATGAAATCCCATCTTGAGCATGTTCATAGGGTAATTTGGCAATGGAAGCCATAGAAGCAATCGCCCCTTTAGTATCTTGTCCATGCATCGGATTGGCTCCAGGAGCAAAGGGTTCTCCTGCCTTTCGTCCATCCGGTGTACTGCCCGTCTTTTTACCATAAACCACGTTGGAGGTAATGGTGAGAATGGATTGGGTAGGTGTTGCCTGACGATAGGTTTTGTTTCTACGGATTTTATCCATGAAGGTCGTTAAAATACCAGAGGTAATCTGGTCAACCCGTTCGTCATTATTGCCAAATTTTGGATAATCCCCAGTCACTTCGTAGTCAATGGCTAACCCTTCTTCATTACGCAGGACTTTCACCGTCCCATATTTAATCGCTGCCAAGGCATCTCCAACTACGGATAAACCCGCCATCCCACAAGCCATTGTCCGATAAACATCGCGATCGTGCAATGCCATTTCTAGGGTTTCGTAGCAGTATTTATCATGCATATAGTGAATGACATTGAGGCTGTTAACATACAGTTTGGCTAACCAGTCCATCAAAAGGTCAAACTTAGCGGTGACTTCTTCGTAGTCTAGATATTCACCAGTAATGGCAGCATAAGGAGGGGCGATTTGCTCGCCTGTTTTTTCATCCTTACCCCCGTTAATGGCATACAGTAATGCTTTGGCGAGGTTAACTCTCGCGCCGAAAAACTGCATTTGTTTGCCAATTTTCATCGCCGAGACACAGCAAGCAATACCATAATCATCGCCAAACTCTGGACGCATCAAGTCATCATTTTCATACTGGATGGAACTGGTATCGATGGAAACCTTGGAACAATATTGTTTGAACGCGATCGGCAATTTTTCCGACCACAAAATTGTTAAATTTGGCTCAGGTGCAGGGCCTAAATTGTAGAGGGTATGCAAGAAACGGAAACTATTTTTAGTGACTAGGGGACGGCTATCAACTCCCATTCCTCCAATAACTTCTGTCACCCAAACCGGATCGGCTGCAAATAATTGGTTATATTCAGGAGTGCGTAAGAAGCGTACCATCCGCAGCTTCATCACAAATTGATCGATTAATTCTTGAACTTGAGCTTCAGAGATTTCTCCTGATTTCAAATCCCGTTCAATGTAAATATCGAGGAAATTGGAAACACGCCCCAAGGACATCGCTGCACCATTTTGCTCTTTAACCGCAGCTAAGTATCCAAAATAAGTCCATTGTATGGCCTGTTGAGCATTGGCGGCTGGATTTCCCAAATCAAAACCATAACTTGCCCCCATGATTTTCAATTTTTTAAGGGCTTTGATTTGTTCAGAGATTTCTTCTCGTAAACGAATCACTTCCTCGTCCATGACATCATATTCTAAGGAAGATAACTGTTGCTGTTTATCTTCGATTAGAAAATCAACACCATAGAGGGCAACACGGCGATAATCTCCAATGATACGTCCCCGTCCATAGGAATCAGGTAAACCGGTGATAATTCCTGAGTGGCGAGCCTTCCGCATTTGGCGGGTATAAGCATCGAAAACACCGTCATTATGGGTTTTACGATATTGAGTAAAAACGTCATGAGTTTCAGGATCTATGGTGTAACCATAGGCTTCTAAAGATTTCTCAACGACTCGAATTCCCCCAAAAGGCATGATGGCTCGTTTGAGGGGTTTATCGGTTTGCAGTCCGACAATTTTTTCTAGGTCTTGATTGATGTAACCTGCACCATAGGCAATAATGCCAGAAGGAATTTTGGTTTCTGCATCCAAAACGCCTTTTTCGCGCTCCTGTTTCATCAATTCTTTAACTTCAGCCCAAAGTTGGTCTGTTGACTGACTTATGTTTTCCAGAAAAGATTCATCTCCCTCATAGGAGGTGTAATTTTTTTGGATAAAGTCTCTGACGTTAACTTCTTGCGCCCATGTTCCTCGTTTAAATCCTTGCCATGCTTGGTCTTGCGATGTTACTTGGCTTTGTAATTTAGATCGAGTTTGTTGAATGTCAATGTTGCTAACCATTTTTTTTGAGTGTTTTTGACTTTTTTTACACTCACCTCCTTCTTCTCTTATTTGTAGCACATTTTTTTATTATGCTCCTAAGGATGTATGAATTTTCATGATTTTTTAATATCTTTTTTCTACATTAAAATTTGTTCATCCCGATCGGTTTATCTTGAAAAAACAAGATAAACTGACGAGCTAGAGATAGGAATTAATGAGTCTCTGGCTAAGTTAGATGGACAGGAATTGGGAGATCGCGACTACGGACAGAAACAACAGACTAAAGCTCGTTTCTAGCTTGGCAACGTTGTAGATGGGAGTGGTACAATACCAATTTTTTTTCCAAAGAATTAAGGCGATTTTGAGTAGGGCAATTCCAAAACTCAGGGCAGAGATCGCCGAGAGCCAGCCCAAAAACCAAAGTTCGGTAATGATAGCAGTTGCAATGAGATGATAGAGAACAGGTGGAATGAGCGATGAGGTTTTGGATTTGCGCAGTTTGACGGTAAAAATAGCACTGCTAAAAAATAGCGTGTTGAGTAGCCATAGACCGATGATAGACGTTGTCCAGGTTCCCGTTGTAGCGATGTAAGCCAATGGAGCAGCCAGACAAACTGCGGCGAAAGTGATGAACTCATTAACATAGGTTTTTTGCTGACGATTTAAAACTGAAAGAGTATCGATCGCCAAGGTAACGATCGCTCCTAGATAAATCCATCGCAATAGGGGCGCTTGTAGATATAAGTAACCGCCAGTTATTAAGGCTATGCCTGCATAAATACTACTCCAAAGCAGAAATCGAGGTTTCCAACTGTGGCGCTGTTTGATTTGTAAGGTAAGGGGATGTTCGGCTTGGAACCCGGCAAAAGCACACACTAGAGCTAGAGTTGTGGAGAGAGTCCAGTGTTGAGAAGCCGCAACTCCCGTCAAAAATGAAATCACCAGCATGACATAGATACCATGATGGGGCGATAGAGTGGGGCGATACCAAAGGCGAGGTAAAGAGGTTACTGATTCTGGAACGACATTGGATTGAGAGGATGCCACAATATTAGAATCTCCTGTGTAAAGCTTGTCTTAGGCTGATAAGGTTAGCAAAAAGGCCAAGTTCGTCTGAGCCTTGAGAGAGTGAGGAGCATGGGCAGGCATGACGACGAAGACTCCGGTTTCCAGTTCAATCTCCTCGCCCTCTAGCGTCAAAGTTCCTTTTCCTTCCAATACGCTGATGGTGGCATTGCGAACAGCAGTATGTTCGGAAATTCCCGTATTTGTTGCTAGACAAAACAGGGTGTATTTACAGCAATCATCTTGGAGTACAACTTTGCTTAATATCCCTGCTTCGGGGTATTCAATAACATCAGGTAATTTTAGGTATGAGGAGGCAATGTTGAGTAGAGTGGTTGTCATGGGTTTTCCTCTAGGGGCGTTGAGCGCACAAAACGATGTATCCTAAATCATCTTTATATTCTTGGAAGACTTGCCGCATCTGCAAGATTCGCGATCGCAGTTGGGGATCGATCGACATATTCCAGGTAATTTTCATCGTGCCGAGCCAGCCTTCATCATGGAGCATTTGTTTGGGATTGAGCAAACCCATGGCACCAGTTTGATGAAACTGCACTTGTAGTCCTGCACTTTCACAGGCTTGAACCCACTCAATTTGGGTGAGTGGGTTGGCATTGACGCGAATCGCGGAAGATAATGCCTGACGAATTTCGCTGTTTTGACTGCATACGAGCAGTTCGTGGGATAGAAAGCGTCCACCAGGACGTAGGCGATTTCGCACTCCTCTGAGAATTTTGGCTTTAGCCGATGGAGATTGCATAGTCAAAATGGCTTCGGCTAGCACAAAATCAAATTCACCTGGAACCCGATCTAAGTTGAAAATATCGCCTTCTATGACGCTCACTCGATCCTTAGCTCCAGCAGCAACAATGTTAGCTTGGGCTGTTGCCACACTGTCAGTATTTCTTTCAATCCCGATGACCTTAACTGGGTGCTTTTTAGCTAAGGCGATCGCGCTATGCCCAAAACTAGCGGCTAACTCCAGTACGCTATCGCCTGGCTGAAAATTAGCCGCTGCCAACAACCTATCCGTTGCAGCTCGTCCACCAGGACGTAGAAGCTTTTTTCCTGCCTTTGCTAACACCTGATGTCCAGGAGCTGTTTTTAAGTTCAGTACTTTTTGCGACATAATTTAGGGGTGGGGTGAATTTAATGCAAATTTTTATCAATAGATTACAATCTAATTGTAGTACAAAAGCTTGAGGTATCGGGTTTAGCTTTATATTTTTTTAATCAATCTCTGCTTCACCCTGGGCTGAGTTAGGGACGTTTGTCCCATTTTCCCTGTAATCCATACAGAGATTGCCTTTCGACTCTTCTTCACTGGGATGAATTCTAGTTTCTAACAC
>NZ_CEZBFX010000073.1:18988-23940 GCF_982964205.1 Roseofilum sp.
CCCAAAACGCTGTATTATTGATTGATTCGACTGAGAAAGGATTTCAGGCGATCGCTCTTTGGTTGGGAAAATAGCTCTTGAGGATCGCCAGATTCTTCGATAATGCCTTGGTGGAAGAACAAAACTTTATTAGAAACTTCCCGCGCAAACTGCATTTCATGGGTCACCACAACCATAGTCATTCCCTCTTGAGCCAATTGCTTCATGACGCTGAGAACTTCCCCAACCAACTCTGGATCGAGGGCACTAGTGGGTTCGTCAAACAGGAGAATACTAGGGTTCATGCACAAGCTACGGGCGATCGCCACCCGTTGTTTTTGTCCCCCTGAAAGTTGTTCTGGATAAAACTGAGCTTTATTGCCTAAACCCACCTTTTCTAAGTAATGGATTGCTCGCTCTCGACCTTCTGATTCCGACTGTTTTAAAACCTTCAGAGGGGCAAGCATCAAGTTTTGTAAAACCGTTAAATGGGGAAACAGATTGAAGTGCTGAAAGACCATCCCCACTCGACTTCGGAGTTGACGCAGCGTCGCTTGACTGACTTGCGCATGGGACAGATCGATCCCCATCACCTCTAAGCGTCCTTTATTAATAGACTCTAGACGATTTAAGCACCGTAAAAAGGTTGTCTTGCCACATCCAGAAGGGCCAATTACCGAAACCACATCCCCTTCAGATAAAGTGGTCGTTACCCCTTTTAGCACTTCAAGGTCGTCAAAACTTTTATGCAAGTCTTCACATGCCATTACGGGAGTTGCTGAATTAACCATCGTTTTTGAACCATCTTTAGGGGGATTGAGTTTAGAGTATCTAAACTCAATCCCCCTAAAGTGTATCCAGCATTACTTTTATTCACCAAGCAACCGTTGATACTAATCAACACTCTGATGTGGTTTTATGGAGAAAAGAGGCCTGACAATGATGGGGAGTAAGTGGTTGAAGCGCAAAATTCAAGTTTTTCTGGCGATCGCCAGTTGTCTGCTCGTGGTCATCTTCACCAGTTTATCAACTTTCGCCCAATCCTCTGCACCAACCCTCCAGGTGGCGACAGAACCCACCTTTCCCCCCTTTGAAATGCAAGACCAAGCAACCGGAGAGTTAAGTGGATTTGATATTGATTTAATGACAGCCATTGGCGAAGCGGCTGAACTGAATATCGAATTTGTCAGTTTACCCTTTGATGGCATTATTCCCGCTCTCCAGTCGAAAACTATGGATGCGGCGATTAGTGGCATCACGATCACCGCAGAACGAGCGCAAACTGTATCCTTTTCTCGTCCTTATTTTAAGGCAGGTTTAGCCATAGCGGTGCAAGAGGATAATACCAGCATTAAAAATTTTTCTGATTTAGAAGGCAAACAAATAGCCGTTCAAATTGGTAGCACTGGGGCCCAGGAAGCCAGTACCATCGAAGGGGCAAATATCAGTTCTTTTGACTCGGCCTCTTTAGCTCTACAAGAACTGATTAATGGCAAAGTGGATGCTGTAGTTAATGATGGGCCGGTGACTTTATACGCCATAAGACAAGCTGGATTACAAGGCGTGAAAGTCGTGGGTGAATTAGTCACAGAAGAATATTATGGCATTGCTATGCCTAAAGATTCTCCCTACTTAAATGACATTAATAATGCTCTGGAGTTACTGATTCAGGATGGTCGTTATCGCGCCATTTATCAAACTTGGTTTGCAGGGGAACCCCCGGAATTACCCCTCGTTCCCCCTGCCTTAGAAACCCAAGAAGTGATTGTTTTTGATTGGGGAAAACTGTTTGCTAATTTAATTCAAGGCTCGACGATTACCTTATTACTCACTGCTCTGGCTTTCGCTTTTGGGTTAATCGGAGGTACGCTAGTGGCGATCGCCCTAATTTCCCCCTACAAACCCTTGCGCCTACTCTGCCGCATTTATGTAGACTTTTTCCGGGGTACTCCCATGCTCGTCCAACTGTTTATGATCTACTTCGGTTTCCCCGGTTTATTCAAAGAATTAGGGTTAGAGTTTAGCTTCGATCGCTTTCCCGCAGCCGTCTTAGCCTTAAGCTTAAATAGTGCCGCCTACTTAGCCGAAATTATGCGCGGGGGCATTGAATCCATTGATAAAGGTCAATGGGAAGCCTCTCAATCCCTAGGCATGAGTCCCCTACAAACCATGCAAGACGTGATTTTTCCCCAAGCCTTACGTCGCATGTTACCCCCTCTAGGTAACGAATTTATTACCTTAGTCAAAGATACCAGTTTAGTCGCTGTTATTGGATTTGAGGAACTATTCCGCCAAGGTCAATTAATGGTAGCCATCACCTATCGATCCTTTGAAGTTTACTTAGCCGTAGCTTTAATGTATCTCGTGCTAACCACCCTATCTTCCTTTGGGTTTAAATGGCTAGAAGTGAGAATGAATCCCCTACAGCGCCAGAAACCCGCTCTTAAAACGTGAAGACTTTTATCACTTGATAGATCAGAATAGGGATGCACTTGCGGTAAAATCCCAAAGATGGTGTAGGTTTCCTCGGTGCAGAAAAAAATAAACCCATGGCCCAGACCCTAAGCAAAGAAATTGTCTTGATTGGAGGAGGACACGCCCATGCGATCGCCCTTCGCCAATTTGCCCTCAATCCCCTTCCTGGGGTCCGTCTCACCCTGATCGTTGATACCCTGCACACCCCCTATTCTGGGATGCTACCGGGCCATATTGCTGGATTCTACAGCTTTGACCAAACCCATATCGATCTACATCATCTCTGTCAATTTGCCCGGGCCCAACTCTATCAAGATCGTGCCATTGGTCTCGATCTCAAACGCAATCAAGTTCTCTGCGCTCACCGTCCCCCTGTCCGCTTTGACCTGCTCTCCATTGATATTGGGAGTACCCCTAACCAGATTCAGGTTCCTGGAGCTAATCACTACGCCATTCCCGCTAAACCGGTTTCCCAGTTCCTCAACCATTGGCGAGAGACCATAGAAAGCTTTGCTCGCCATCCTACCCACCCTTTAAAACTAGCCATTGTGGGTGGAGGTGCAGGGGGCGTTGAGTTAGCACTCACGATGCAACAGGGACTATTTGTCTGCCGTCAAGCTACGGGAGGAATGCGGAATATTGATGCCTCTTTTGTCATGTATACGGCTTCGTTTCCCGAAATTCATCTGTTCCATCAAGGGCAAGAAATTATGTCCTCCCATAACCGAGTGGTGCGCAAACGCATCGCCCAGTTAATGGGTCGTCGGGATATTCAACTGCATTTGGGGGAACGGGTAACCCAAGTTTCCGAGCAGGGTCTTCAGTGTCAGTCTGGATTTACTCTAGAGTGCGATCGCGTGTTTTGGGTGACTCAAGCTTCAGCTCCTCCCTGGTTAAAGGCCGCTGGTTTAGCAACGGATACCGATGGTTTTATTTTAGTTAAGGATTCTCTACAGTCCATTTCCCATCCCCAAGTATTTGCTGCTGGTGATATTGCCACCATGGTGAACTATACGCGGCCCAAGGCAGGGGTGTTTGCAGTGCGTCAAGGTCAGCCGTTATATGAGAATTTGAAACAAGCTGTTTTAGGGAAAGCACCGAAACCCTATCGCCCGCAAAAGCAAATTTTAGGACTCATTGGTACGGGAGATGGAAAGGCGATCGCCTCTTGGGGTAAATGGGGATTGGGCCCTAACCCTTTACTGTGGCGCTGGAAGGACTGGATCGATCGCCGATTTATGGCTCAATTCGAGGACTTTGGGCGATCGCCTACTCATCCCTCCTTGGCCCCAATTCCCATTCCCCCAGAGCGCCTATCCTCAGTGCTGAAGCGGGTAATTACCGACAATCCCAAATTAGAGTCCTTAATCGAGATCGAAAACCCTGGGGACAATTTGGCCTTATCCTCCGTGACCCCGGGTCTCCTAATTAAAAGTATGGATTTACTCACAGATAGCCTGCGAGATCCGTATTTATTCGGCATATTGGCGACTCACCATTGCTTAAATCCCATCTTGGCCAAGGGAGCAAATCCCCACAGTGTTTTAGGTTGGATAGAATTACCCAATAGTCTTCCTACGCAACAGGAAGAAACCCTCTATCAACTGCTCTCAGGTGTTCTGCAAGCGCTAACGATCAGTCAAACTCAGTTAGTGGGATGTCGCGCTTCCCTGGGGCCGTGCTTATCCCTGGGATTTTCTACTCAAGGGTATGTCGATCCCGAACCGGTCTTGTATCCGCCCAAGTTACAACCCGGACAAGTGTTGATTTTGACGAAACCCTTGGGTGTTGGCGCTCTGATGACAGCTCAAGAGCAGTATAAAAGTAAGGGACGATGGTTAGAAGGGGCGATCGCCTCAATGATTCAATCCAATTATCCAGCATCCCTAACCTTTCTGGAAACTGGCGCTACTGCTTGCACAGCAGTAGGCAATTTGGGTTTATTGTCACATCTGACGACCCTGATCAACCATACATCGGTGAGTATTAGCTTAAATTTGGATACTCTACCCGTTTTAGAAGGGACTTTAGAGAGTTTGCGCCACGTGCGATCGAGTCCACTCCATCAGGAAAATACTTCCAGTACTTCGACAACGCTTAGTGAACCTATTTCCTATCTGCAAAATGCGTCTAGCTTTGATTCCCATCCTGTCTATCCCCTCTTATTCGATCCTCAATGGTCTGGGGGATTAGTGGCTGGGATTCCCCATCCTCAAGCAGAAGAATGCTTGAAACTCCTGCAAAATTTAGGCTATACCCAAAGTGCCATCATTGGTGAAGTGCATCTCCCTGCGGGCGATCTTCCCCCGATCGAGTTAACCGTTAATGAGGAATAATATAGGGATTTTGGCGATCGCCTAAAGCGCCGTCTCGAATAGGAGGGGAGACACTTACCATATAGTTCAGAATACATCCTGCCACATACTCAGCTAATTTGACGGGTTTGGCAAAACTAAGTGTCAAATTTGCACGGCCTAGACTTTCATCTCTTTTTCCTG
>NZ_CEZBFX010000074.1:0-3176 GCF_982964205.1 Roseofilum sp.
CGCAATGACTTATCTCAATGATACTGTACTCCGTTACAGCGCAAAGCGCTGTATCAGTTAAAAATTAAAAAGGGGTTTAAGCCCCTTATTGAGTGAAGTATCATCAAGAAATTGTTTTAATTAAAGTGTCCCAACAAAGAAATCAACGGTTTTTTGATTCACCCATCCATGGCGAACGGCTATTTCTCCAAATCTCAGTCCAGTTTGCAATTGATCGGTGAGGATGGTTTTAATTTGTTCGTCATCTAAAATGCCTGCACCTTTAAGGGATTGTCCTAGGGGTTGTTGGTAAGCCTGGAATTGGTAGAGTCGTTCCGCGAAAAAGTCGGCGGTTTCCGATTTGATCCATCCCCACATGGCTGAAATTTCCCCGAAGCGCAAATAGCGATGATCTTGTTGGTAGGCTAAGATGGCTTGGACTTGATTTTGGGTGAGGAGTCCGGCTTCTTCGAGGACTTGTCCAATGGGTTTCGAGGGATGCACTTTTTCCTGGGGTTCTATCCGTTCTTCTACAAGAGAATAACTGGTATTTAAGCTAGAAGTGTTGTCAATTTCATTGCCAATCCACAAGGGCCAAAATAGGACAATCCATCCTCGGCTTTGAAAATTATTTGGATTATTAGTGTGTTGATTTTTGCGTGCGCTAGTATAGCAAACTGCCCCTGAAAACACATAGGAGATCAGGGCATAAGCCATGAGGAATGTACTCATTTATTTTTCTTTGAAGAAAGTTTAATGCCGATCTGTTAAGGGTCATGATACCGCAATTTTGCGGAATAGAGTATAGTAAGTTTACGGGTTGTTCTATAGATACGAGATGAAGATTAAGTTGATTTACGGTTTTTTGAGGGGTTTTGGTTTAATAATTATGACTAATATTATGCCTGAGTAATCGGTTTCACTATGTATACTGCATTGCCACTCCTACATTGTTCCGGTAGAACATTCTCTACTCCCTATTCCCTATTCCCTATAGCCAATTAACCAGACTTGTTATAACTACGGCGATCGTAGAGACAAGGTACGCCTTGTCTCTACGATCGCCCTACGATTTCTCTTGAAGCTTGTCATCCATCAATATCTAGGATGGAGAGGAGATAGGACTGACGCGATCCAACCACACTTGCAGTTGTTCGCCTTCTAATACTTCGGTTTCTAACAGTTCTTGGGTCATTTGTTCCATCAGTTCTTGATTGTGGGACAAAATGCTAAAGGCTTTTTCATATCCTTGCTCGACAATTTCTTTGACTTCGCGATCGATGGTTTGGGCAGTGTCGTCGCTCATCAGGCGGCGAGTGTTGCCACTACCATTACCGAGGAAGTTTCCAGATGAAAGTTTTTGATAGGCTAAGGGGCCTAAGACTTTACTCATGCCGTAGGTGGTGACCATTTGTTCGGCTAAGTTTGTGGCTCGTTGCAAGTCGTCGGAGGCTCCGGTGGAAATGGTGTTAAAGATGAGTTCTTCGGCAGCGCGTCCGCCGAGTAACATGGCAATTTGATCGCGCAGTTCCCATTCTTCCATCAGGAAGCGGTCTTCAGTGGGCAATTTGAGGGTGTAGCCGAGGGCAGATAGACCCCGGGGAACGATGGAGATTTTGGCAACTTTGCTGCCTCCCGGCATTAAGGCTCCTACTAAGGCATGGCCGACTTCGTGATAAGCGACTCGTTTTTTCTCGCGATCGCTCAATACGCGGCTCTTTTTCTCTAGTCCGGCGATCACGCGCTCGATCGCCTCTTTAAAATCAGCTTGGGATACGGTTTCTCGGTTGTTGCGAGCCGCGAGCAATGCCGCTTCGTTGACTAGGTTGGCGAGGTCTGCTCCAGCAAATCCAGGGGTTTGGGTGGCGATCGCCCTCAAATCAATATCGTCTCCGAGTTTAACTTTCATAGCATAAATCTCTAATATTGTCAATCTCCCTGCTAAATCCGGTCGGTCTACCAGCACTTGGCGATCGAAGCGTCCGGGACGCAACAGGGCAGCATCCAAGGCTTCTGGGCGGTTCGTTGCCGCTAAAACAATCACTGTGGCATCACCGACTCCAAACCCATCCATTTCCGTCAAAAGCTGGTTTAGAGTTTGCTCCCGTTCATCATTCGAGCCACTTTGCCCCGCGCCACTGCTACGGGATTTACCAATGGCATCTAACTCATCGATAAAGATAATACAGGGTGCTTTCTTTTTCGCTTGTTCAAATAAATCCCGGACTCGTGCAGCTCCCGTGCCCACAAATAGTTCCACAAACTCCGAAGCTGAGATGCTGAAAAAGGAAACATTAGCTTCTCCAGCGACGGCTTTAGCTAAAAGAGTTTTTCCGGTTCCTGGAGGACCGACTAATAGCACACCTTTGGGAATTCTCGCACCAATTTTTTTGAAGCGATCGGGACTTTTGAGAAACTCCACAATTTCTGCTAACTCAACTTTGGCTTCTTCTACTCCAGCCACATCCACAAAGGTTATTTTTTCCGATTTTCCCTCCACATAAACCTTTGCTTTACTCTTACTAATCGCTAGAGATTGAGAATTCCCCCGATTAAGGAAAAACTGAAACGCGACAACCAAAATAATCGGCGGAATAACCCAATTGAGGAGGACAGCAAACCAGGTATTCGTTGGCGGTGGGGCGGCTTGAAACAGAACTCCATTTGCTTCTAATCGCTGGACTAATTCGGGGTCAAATACGGGAGTTGTCGAGAGTAGGGGACCGAGTTCTTCTGAACCATTTTCTGATTTCAGGCGATAGCGGATTTCGTTTGACCCAATTTGCACACCAGAAATCTGATTATTCTTGACTTGAGATAAAAATTCACTGTAGGGAATGGTGGGCAGTTTTGGCCGTGTAAATTGAGGGAGAATATAGTTGACTGCTACAATTACCCCAGCCACACCGACTAAAATCCAACCCATCTGTTGAGGTCGAGGGAGTTGGGGCTTTTTCTTAATACTCATAGATGATGAACTCCATGCGGGGGGATAGGGGGATGGGGAGATAGGGGGATAGCGAAGAGTCCATGAATTACTCATTCCCGACTCCCGAATCTTGATAGAAGAGTTGCCATTCTCCTTGAACTTGGCCAAATTGAATTTGGGGGTCTAGGGGAGAATAGACATAGCGATTATAAATATAACCGGCTTCTCCACTGGGTAACCAGATGGGTGTCCATCCATCGAGGGGACT
>NZ_CEZBFX010000074.1:3276-23814 GCF_982964205.1 Roseofilum sp.
TATAACCGGCTTCTCCACTGGGTAACCAGATGGGTGTCCATCCATCGAGGGGACTCGACAAGGTATCGGGGGTTTCTTGCGTTTCCTCCGTTGGCTCTAATGCTTCGGTTGGCTCTAACTCCTCTATTTCCTCTATTTCGGTTTCTTCTGATGGAGAAGGGTTCCGGGTTAAGACTTCGTTAGAGGCAACAGAAATCACCTCGCTGTCGATATCGGGCTGCGATCGCACATTCACCCCCGATCCCACCACAACCACCTGATTCTTTTCCCAGTCTAGTCTAGGTTGGGGTGAGTCGGCCAATGGGGGGTAGGCTTGCAGCAGTTCTGATTGTACGGGGGGACAAATCCATAGGGAAGTAAAGGGGTCAAAGTTAGCATCGGTGGGATTCTCTTCAATAATACATCCGAGGGCGATCGCCTTTTCCAATTCTTCCCATACCCTCACTTGTCCTATTGTCTCCCATAAAGGACTCTCCTCTGGTAACAAGTCCATCATAAAGTCTGGATCTCGGTTAGCAACTGCATGACGAAATTCCCGACGAAATTCATCAAACTCGCTTCCAGGTTCCACATCATCTATGTCCAATAGATTTAAAGGGCGGATTTCTGACGGGATTTCCAGAGACGCATTAGCGGAAATCGCAGCAGGAGAAGAGGTTGGAGAAACTTGGGAAGCAGGAGCATTCCCCACCGGGCGATTATGCCAGAAGAGGGCAAAGCTGGCTCCTCCTAGGGTAGCCGTCACCAGACTCATCAATAATAGGCTGTAAAGGTTATTCATATTTTTAGCATTAACGATCGCCACCAACAAAGAAACCGGGTTTCTGAATCCAGAATTGGGTTGAGAGTCCAAAAATCTTGCAGAAACCCGGTTTCTAGGCCTAGGCCTCTACCCCCCCTTTTTTTGGGCTAAATGTAGAGCGTTTTCTGCCCGTTGACAAAGTTGCTCTAATTCCTGACCGTGATCGGGAAATTGGGCACAGCCACTACTGAGGGTAATTTTAATCGGTTTTAAACCACCAATATCCATCCGATCTACTTGAATGAGGATCTGTTGGATTAATCGCTCAGTTTGTCGAGGATTGAGTCCGGGAGCAGCTAATAAAAATTGATCGTCTCCCCATCGGGTAATTAATGTTTTTGGAGGGACTTGCTCGAGTAAAATTTGGGCAATACTTTTGAGGACACGATCGCCTAATCGATAGCCTCCCTGTTGATTAATCTGTCGAAAGCGATCAATATCCAGAATAATTACAGCGAGAGACTGACGGTCTTGATGACATCGCTCTAACTGATGTTCAAGTTGTGTCCAAGCTTGATAACGACGCAGAACGTCGGTCAATTCGTCGTAGGGATCAATTTGAGAAGACAGATTTAAGCGAGATTGCAGGAGTTGATACCTTTCCAGACGGTTTAAAATACGGGTGACTAATTCCGGATCGGTTGCCGTTTTATTCACATAATCATCTGCACCCAGAGAATAAAGGCGATTAATGGTTTCTGGATCTTTGTAGGTGGTCAAAAACAGAATGGGTAAGTTATTCCAATCTGGATGGTTACGAACGGCTTCACATAACTCTAATCCGGTAATATCGGGCATATCAATGTCTAAAATCAGCAGATGGGGCTGAACTTGCTTGAGAGTTTTCCAAAAGTTATGGGGGTCTCCCAAGGGGATAACATCAATGCCCCAGGGAGGAAGGCAGGTGGTGAGTCGTTGGTGAATTAAGGGATCGTCGTCAACCGCAAGGAGAATTAGGGGAGCAGGAAGATCGGAGTCTTGACGATCCGGGAAATCGAGAGAGCTGACTTCCTTGGGTTGTACAGGGATTTCTTCTGTCTTGGCTGTCTGTTGTTCAGGGGGAGTAAGCAGGGTTTGTAGGTGTCTTAGATGCGATCGCAACTCGTGCCCTTTATGCCTAACATTATCGGATTGGAAAATCATTTCCATTAACCGAGCGATTTCCGATCCTTGGGGATAGCCAAACATGCCCAAAGAGCCGACTAATTTGTGAGCGGTGCGTTGTCCTTCCTGGCGCATATCTTCTGATAAGGTGCCTTGTTCTAAGTCAGCGATTGCATCCTCTAGAAGAGTTAATCGCTCTAGAATCGGCCCTTTGAAAGACTCCCATAACTCGGCGATCACTGCCTCAGTTTGAGCTTCTGGAGTCTCCAGTTTCTGAGGTTCAGCGATCGGGATGATAGGGGGAGTAGGGCTTGGGGCTTCTGTTGCTTTAGGGGGTAAGGTTTTCAAACGATAACCCATACCATAAATGGTTTCGATGACCCCATCTGCACCTACATTTTTTAATTTGCGTCGCAGGCGCTTCACATGGGCCCGCACCGTATCTTCCCCTGGGCTATCAGGAAATGACCATAAATAGTCTAAAATACTACTGCTACTAAAAATTCTCTGGGGATGGCGTAAAAATAATTCCAGCAAACTATATTCTTTTGCCGATAGAGAAAGGTTTTTTTGTTGATAAGTAACCTCGAAAGTTTTCGGATTTAAAGATAAATCCCCCCAGATTAACAGCGATTGGGTATAGGTTTGCTGACGGCGCATTACGGCCCGAATCCGAGCATTCAGTTCTTCTAGGGTACAAGGTTTCACGACATAATCATCGGCTCCAGCATCTAGACCTTTGACTTTATCGGTACTCTCCTGTTTGGCAGTTAATAAGATAATTGCGCCTTGATATCCTTCTTGTCGTAAACGATGACATAAATTTAATCCATCTAGCTTGGGGAGATCGATATCTAATAAAATTAAATCGTAGGTGAGAGTATCAGCATATTCCCAGCCAATTTCCCCATCATGAGCAATATCAACTACATGATGTTGGTGGGTTAAGGCTTTCTTGAGCATCGGTGCTAAAATGGGGTCATCTTCGGTGATTAAAATTCTCATAGTTATGGCTTATTCGTGCTTTGGAGCGTGGAAAGAGGAAGTAACCAGGGGAACTGGACAATAGTTGTTACACACCACAAAGAAGAGGCTCACGATCGCACAATGGGAATCCCTCAAGTGTTCAACGGCTATCCCTCAAGTGTTCAACGGCTATCCCTGAAGCGATCGCCAATGGACTGAACCAGTTACCTCAGGGGGCGGATTCAGGATTTGACTTGAATTTTTACATATTATCTGATTATCTCACTCCTCTGATCCGAGCTTGATTCTTATACAGCGAATAGATATTCTTGATAGACTACTTCAGTAACTCAAAGATGACTGAAGCTGAGTTTCAATCCTCATCTACAGCTCTGTTGATGCCAAGGACATTCTCGCCATGAGAGACGATCTGACGGATAGAACCCATAGCAGGGATACTCAAGGGGCTGAGATCTCGAGCGGCGATCGCCTGGCTCTCATTACCCACACTTCTAGTCAAGGAGAAATCATACAAAACCAATTAGTTGAACTTGGGTATGACATTCAACTCTTCCCGAATTGGGAAGATCGTATGCCCCCAGACTTTCTACCGAATTTAGTCTTAATTCAATCCCATTCTGCCCATTATTGGCAACAGGTTTATCAAAGCCTCAAATCCGATCCCAAAACTCATGGCATCCCCTTGCTGGTGTTAACCAATGATTCAGTCGATTTAGCAACAGTCAAAAGATTAGTGCTTCAGGGAGTAAGATTTATATCTTCGAGCCAACCCATTGATCTCGTCAGTGCGATTGAAGGACAACTGCATCAGAGTCAGCTCCAAGATCGATTAAGAGAAAAATCCGCCTATCTCCTACCCTGTCCAGAATGTTATCTATGGCAACAACCCATTTCCCCATCTACCTCTTCAGAGTATTTGCTCTCAGGAAATGCATCCTTATTAGAAGTACAGCGAATTGCCCACTTTGGCAGTTGGGAATGGGAGCGTCAGGAAGAGATTCGCCTCACTCAGGAAATTCGAGGATCGCAGGAAACCTATCGTATTTTAGGGATTGATCCCCAACAGTTGACCTATGCACAAGTGTTGAAAAAGCTCCCTCCCCAGGATCGTCGGGAGTTTCACCAGCGTATCCAAGAGGCGATCGCCACAGGAAAAGCCCAAGAATGGGAACTGGCGCTCTATAGTGGTGACGGACAACTGCGCTATTGTGAGCTGCGAGTGCAACCGATTTTAGGGATTGATAGTAAGGTGAGGGGATTATTTGGCATTCTCCTCGATATTAGCGATCGCAGGCTTTTAGAACAAAAAATCCAGACTTCAGAAATGGAAATGCGCTCTGTATTTGGAGCGATGGGAGATATTGTTTTAGTCCTGGATCGAGCGGGGGAAACCATTAAAATGAGTCCCACTGCTCCGGCATTGGGAGAGGGAGTCGAACTGATTTCGGAAACCATTAATCAGATTATTTATGGAGAGCAGCGAGAAACACTCTGTCAGCAGTTACAACAAGTGGTAACCGATCGAATTACCCTGACTTTAGATTATGCTCTCGATCTTGAAGACTCCAAGGTTTGGTTTTCGGCAACCTTATCTCCTATGTTAGAGGATCAAGTCATTTTGATTGCCCGTGATATTACTGAACGAAAGAATGTAGAATTAGAACGAGATCTGGCTCTAGAACAGGCGGAATCTGCCAGCCATGCCAAAAGTCGATTTTTAGCCAATATGAGTCATGAATTAAGAACTCCCCTGAATGCCATTTTAGGATTTACTCAGGTTCTCCTGCGAGATGCTTGTTTCTCTGACGAACACGAAAATTATCTCAACATCATTTATCACAGTGGAGAACATTTATTAGGGCTAATTAATAATATTTTAGATTTATCGAAGGTTGAAGCGGGTTATATCGATATCAATCCTACCTCGATTAATATACAAGTTTTCCTCGAGAGTCTCTATCAGATGTTAAATCTGAAAGCAGCAGAAAAACAGCTCCATTTTGAAGTGCAAAAGATAACTCGATTGCCCGAATGCTTGGAAACGGATGAAGGGAAGTTACGGCAAATCTTGATTAATTTGCTCGGTAATGCGATTAAATTTACCAGTCGTGGACAAGTGATTTTACGGGTGGGTTATATTGAACAGAGGGAAGAACAGCATTTATTAGCTTTTGAAGTAGAAGATACTGGCCCAGGAATTGCCCCAGAAGAAATTGAGTTACTGTTTCAACCCTTTCAGCAGACTTCAACAGGGCTAGCATCCCAACAGGGAACCGGTTTAGGCCTATCGATTAGCCATAAGTTTGTGGAGTTATTGGGGGGTAAGTTAACCGTATCGAGTGTCGTCGATCGAGGTAGTATTTTTAAGTTTCAGATTCCGGTAGAACTAGAGTGTTTACTCGAGAGGCAAGCACATCAAGAGCATCGACGGGTAAAAGGTTTAGCACCGGATCAACCGTCTTATCGCATTTTAGTGATTGATGACTACTCAGAGGATCGTCAAGGGTTGGTTACGTTGCTGGAGATGGTGGGATTTGTGGTTGAGGGGGCAGCCAATGGCAAAGAGGCGATCGCCCAATGGCACCGTTTTGATCCGGATCTGATTTTGATGGATTTGCGAATGTCCTACCAGAACAGATATCCAACCATGGAACAAATTCGTGCTATCACTCAGGAGAAGTCTATACCGATTATCGCGATCGCAGCCATGGTCTTTGAGGATGAAGACCAGTTAAACGCTCAAATCCGTTACGATCGCGTACTCTATAAACCCCTTGAAGAATCTATTCTCTTGGCGACTATTGCTGAATTTTTATCCCTAGAATATACCTATGAAGATCCATTAAGAATCAGTATTTTCTCAGAGCCAATCCATGCGGAAACGGTTGATGTTAGCATATTTTTGACGATGCCAGAGCTATGGCTCGAAGACATATACCATGCCACCATTACCCTGGACGATCAAAGGATTCTAGAGCTAATTGAAGATTTGCCAGGCGATCGAGCTGAACTGATACAATTCATTGAGCAGAAATTGAATGGGTTTGATTTTGAGAGTTTGTTAGACCTAATCACTCCGTTACTTCCTGAGTCTCTTCTTCAGCATCAGGCATTAGAAGAGTGAAATAAAAAGATGTTCCCACATCGACTTCCGATTTAAACCAAATTTTACCGCCGTGATTCTCAGCAATTTTGCGGCACGTAGCTAGCCCGATGCCATGGCCACTATATTTTTTGGAGTCATGAAAGCGCTTAAAGACTTGAAAAACTTCTCCAGTCTTGTCTAGGGGGATACCAATACCATTATCTTTGATACTAATTAAGCATTTATTTTTCCGAATGACTACTTTGATTTGAATTTGTGGTTGTCGATCTGGAGCTGTAAATTTAATCGCATTGTTAATTAAATTTTGAAACAGTTGAACAAGCTGAAGTTCATTCCCTTGCACTGTGGGCAATGAGGAGCAAATAAGATTCACATTTCGTTCAGCGATCGCACTGGCTAAGTTTTCTTTCACTTGCCCAATAATCTCATTACAATCAACCGGTTCTAAAGCGATCTGCTCTTGTCCCATTTTGGCATATATCAATAAATCCTGGATTAACCGTTTCATGCGATCGCCCGCACTAATAATACTTTGTAAATGAGTATATTCTTCGGGTTCTAATTTATCTTTTAACGTAAACTCCAGAATGCGAGCAAATCCTAATATACTTTGCATCGGTTGCTGTAAATCATGGGAGACTACTGAAGTGAATTTTTCTAGTTCGTGATTAGCTTGAGTCAATTTCTCATTATTTTCAATCAGTTGCTGTTGCAGAGAACGAATATGTAAGTGGTTTTTTACTCTAGCCAAAACTTCAGCGTTTTTAAATGGTTTCGTAATATAGTCTGCTCCTCCTAACTGGAATGCCTTCACCTTATCCCACGTATCATCTGAAGCACTAATAAAAATAATGGGTATATCATAGGTTTTAGGATCGCTTTTTAAGGCTTCACACACTTGATACCCATCCATTTCTGGCATTCTAATATCTAATAAAATCAAGTCAGGCAAACAACTATAAATGGAATCAATCGCTGCTTTTCCACTCAATGCTTTGCGAACTTCATAGCCCATACCACTTAAAATATCTGATAATAAGCGCACATTAACGACGTTATCATCAACAACTAAAATTTCTGCATAATCGATCAATTGAGAGTTCATATTCATAGTATTTATTGGGAATGGGCAACATTTTTCACCAGATCTAGGATTCGATTAAATTGAAAGTTATTCGACCAATTTTCTAATCTATCAGCTAAATTTTGGTTTTCAGAAGGAATGAATTGAATTAAATCAAGAATTTCTGAATCCGATCCCTTACGAGCCGCTTGGAATAACCGATCGATCCAATCTGGAGACATTTCTGTTAACCGTTCTTTTAAGTGTTCTGAATCCTTCTCAATCGTTGGATCGGGGTTAGACTTTATCAAATCTACACTAGAAAATTCCGTCAATTCTGGAGTGAGATAGGTAGAGTCCAATGAGTTAGCATATTGATAATGAACTCCTAAATGTTGGGCAATTTTTTGCCACACGACTTCTTCTTGAAAGGGTTGCTTCATGTAGTCATCCCACCCATCTGCTCTAAGATCTCCGAGTTGATCTGAGGCAAATTCAGGGATCAAAGCAATCAGCACGGTTTCTTTGCCTTTGGGTGTGGCTTGAATGGTCTCAGTGACGGTATGACTAGAGATTGCCGAGAGTTGGATATCCATCAAAATTAAATCGGGTAACCAGTTTTTACATAGAATTATGGCTTCTTCAGTTTGAGTGACTTCGCGGACTTGAAATCCAACGGATTGTAGTAGATTCACTAAGTATTGTCGGCTGGCCCAGCGATCTTCAATTACTAATATACGATAGTTCGGTTGATTCGGGGCGAGTCCAATGACTGGGGAAGAGCTACTCTCCTGATTAGAATGAATACTTTTGTCCAAAATAAAAGGAATTTGAAAGCTAAATCGAGACCCCTGGTTCACTTGACTTTTGACTTTAATTTGTCCTCCCATTAAATTGACTAATCTTTGACTCACGGCTAGACCTAACCCGGTTCCCTCTTGAGATGGAGGATTAGAAAATGGATTAAATAGGGTGGATAAGAATTCTGAAGACATGCCAATCCCTGTATCTTCTACCTCGAAGCATAAATAGGAAGGGCAAGAAATCCGGAGGGTAATAATTCCTGAAGGAGTGAATTTAATACTATTATCGAGTAAATTAATGAGGACTTGTCGAAGTTTGTGTTCATCGGTTTGGATAGTTTTGGGGGTATTCTCTTCCTGAATTAATTGAAAAGTTAGTCCTTTGGTTCTGGCTCGAGTTCGGATGAGACGGCTGAGGGAGTCAAGAAATTGGTAGAAATCGAAGGGTTGGGGATAGAGTTTGATGCGCCCAGATTCAAGTTTGGACATATCTAAAACATCGTTAATTAAGTGCAATAGATGTTCGCCACTTTGGTGAATAATGCTTAAGTAGTCTTGGACTCCATGGCTGAGGTTTGTATCTTGTTGAAGAATTTGGGTAAAGCCTAAAATACCGTTGAGGGGAGTTCGCAGTTCATGGGTCATTTTGGCTAAGAATTCACTTTTTGCTTGGTTGGCTCCTTCGGCGATATCTTTGGCCTGGGCGAGTTCTTGGGATTGTCTTTGGGCAGTTTCGAGGACTTTGGCTTGTTGCAAAGTGATGCCAAGTTGTTCGCCAATTTCGACTACAAAATGAATTTCACTGTCTGTCCAGAAGCGAGGACTGGAGTTTTGATAACAGGCGAGGAGTCCCCAAAATTCGGTTTCGGTGAAGAGGGGAACGGTTAGATAGGCTGTTGCTTGGAATTGGCGCAGGAGATCGAGATAGCAGTCGTTGAATCCTGCTTGTTCGATGTCGGGAACGCAGAAATAGGTTGTTGGGTATTGGTAGCGTCCGTTGCGGGTGTTTTGGAAGTGGGTATCAGTGATGATCTGAGGGTTTGGGGTGTAGAGATTGACGAAACAGCGATCGCTCTCTAGAGAGACAAAGGGGTTAGTCATTACGGATACCCAACCTTTACCGACAGATTCGGCCACAAATTGGCCACTCCAGTCAGGATTAAAGCGAAATATACCCACGCGATCGCACTGTAGGGTTTGGCGGATATCCTCGGTGATGGTGTAGAACACTTGTTCCATATCTAGGGTACTGCGCATCCGTTCCAGAATTTGACGGGTAGCTCTTTCGAGTTTGATTTTCTCCTTTAGCTCCGTTAATACTTGGTTGTGTTTGCTTTCTATTTTTTTGCGTTCAGTAATATCGTTAAATAGACACAGAATATAAAATTTAGCTTGTAGATTAAGTAATTCAGCCGAGAGGAGAAGGGTGCGGACTTCTGAGTTTTTGGTTAAAACTTGCAGTTCGTAGTTTTGGAGGCGTTGCGATCTCTTGAGTTCTACGAAGAGCCGATCTCCTTGGTTAGAATTAGCGCACAAATTCATCTCCATCGGGTTTTTACCGATAGTTTCTGCTTTAGAATATCCCGTAATATCTAGAAAGGCTTGATTGAGATCGATGAATTCTCCATCAGGATATGCGGCGATCGCCATGGGATAAGGACTGAGTAAAAAAGCTTTAGAAAATTTTTCTTCTGACTCCTGTAGTGCCTTTTGAGTTTTTTCCTGCTGTTCGATTTCGTATTGTAATTGGCGATTTTGATCGAGGAGTTGTTTTTCTAACGTCTGAATTCTTAATTGGTGCTTGATTCTCACCAAGACTTCTTCAATCTGAAAGGGTTTGGTAATATAGTCACATCCTCCGACTTCAAAGGCTCGGATTAAGTCAATGGGATCGTCCAAAGCACTAATGAAAATCACTGGAATATGAGACATTCTTGGGTTTTCTTTTAACCGTTGACAGACTTGGTAGCCATTGAGATCGGGCATTCTAATATCGAGTAAGATTAGATCGGGAGGAGCGGCTTGAATGCTAATCAGAGCCATCTTACTATTTTTGACACCACGAGCTTTATAGCCTGCTTGTTTGAGGGCACTGCACAAAACATGCAGATTATTCATGGAATCATCAATAATTAAAATTTGAGGTCGAGGAGGCTTTAATGCTACCATCTTTATTGTTTTTTATATCTAATAAGGCAAGAGGCAAAAAGTAAGAGGCAATAGAAGATGTTCTAAATATCCTTAGATATTCCTTAAGAAAATATAGCAGAAAACTCAAAAACTCTAAACTAATCCACAAATAATACACTTAGAAGCGATCGCCTCTACATGTTTTGACCAATCCGATCCTTTGAAGCGAGCGGGAGAGGGCAGGTGAGCAACAGGAGCATTGCTTTTATACTGAATATAGTCCTCCGTATTACCGCTGGGCCGCAAAGGCCACTTCAGGGCTTGGCAAAACGGGAAGTACTCTTCTCCTGCTTGTTGATAGACCTGAAACTGAAGCGTAAACCCAAAGCGTCCCTCACTGGCCTCAACCCACAGTCGATCGACAGTCTGGAAATCTTCACAATGAATATCTGTGATATTACGAGGATCTAAAAAAGAGCTAATCGGTTTACCCGATGCTTTATGAAGACAATTCCAGGTCTCTTGATCGGCTGCTTTCCAGCGCTTCATTTGCAGTAGATTTTGCAATTTTGTATAATCAACACCCACAGCAGACTTCAATTCTACGGGGAGTTCGGAGGAGCCAAACACCCAAGTTTTAACCATATGAAGGGGGTTAAATACTTTAGAGGTGACTTCTGTGGGTTGGTTACTGATAGCGGTGCGACTGGAAGAGGGACGGGAAGTGAGAGGTTTAGGTTTTTGAGATTTAGGTTTTTGGGATTTGGAAGCCGCTATAGATGTGAAGGAACCGGGGGAAACTGATAATACAGATAGTACTTCCGAGGCGGATTGAAAGCGTTGCTTTAAATTCCGGGCAACCATGCGATCGAGGGTTTGGGCTAATGTTAAGTTCACCCGTTTTTCTGGAAGTAAATAATCTCGCCATACCCATTTTTCATTCGCAATATCATAGAGTTCTAAGGGAGGTAGTCCGGTCAATAAATGCAGACAAGTGGCTCCTAAGCTATATAAATCACTGGCTGGAAAAACTTTCCCTCGCAACTGTTCTAAGGGCATATATTCTGCACTGCCGACGATCGTTCCGGTTTGGTTTAAGGTGGTTTGCGAAACCCATTTCGATACACCAAAATCAATTAATACGGGTAAATTATCCTTTTTGCGGCGGATGATATTTTGGGGTTTAATATCCCGATGAATGACCTGATTATCATGAACAAACTGTAAAACGGGTAAAATATCTCGTAGGAGTTGTTCAATTTCTTCGGGTTCATAACCCCCTTTTTGTTGTAATTCCTGAGTCAGGGTTGGACCGTCTACAAATTCTTGCACTAAATAAAGCTGTTGATCTTGTTCAAAATTGGCGAGTAAATCAGGAATTTGATCGTGTTTTCCTAACTCATCTAAACGAACAGCTTCTTGACGAAATAACCGTTGAGCTTTATGAACGACCCGATCGCTAAACCCCTTGAGATAGAGTTGTTTAACTACCCGGAGAGGTTGGGACGGAATATCTTCGTCAATTGCAATAAAGGTTTTACCAAATCCCCCTTGACCCAGTTGACTAACCGGCCGATAGCGTTGTCGGAGATAGAGGGAAGTGCCACAACTGGAGCAAAATTTAGTGTTATCGGGATTTTGGGGGGATTTGCACTCGGGGTTAACACAGTAACTCATGGGGATATCCTGACAACGAAAGTGACGTTATTGGACGGATCTTTCTTCTGCCTTCAAGATATGGAAATGGGAAAAAACTCCTAGGGTTTCAAATTCGTAAGCAGGCAGAAAGGCGGCAATTGATAGATTAGTTCGATAGATACTAAACAGTATATAGTCTTGACGCTCGGTGCGTTGGGCAATGATGGTTTGCAGTTGGAGTTGAGCTTCTTGGAGGAAGTTATCGCAAGATTGTTGCAGGATGTTGCCCAAGCTTTGATTGGCTTTGTCGCAAACGTTTTCTTGGAGATATTCGACTAACTGTTGGGAGGCAAACTCTTCATAGTTGGAGGATTTGGGGTTTGTGGCAACCATTGCTCCGGTTACGGTAGCGATCGCCACTCCTCCGACTAAAGCCACCATTTTTAGCGCTTTCATAACCACATTCCTGTCTAAATGCCATTCTTGACCATACACCCAACTGCGGGCTATCTCCCGGAAACTGGGGAAAACTAACCCACGGGTACAGGAGCAGGATCGAGGTCTAATTCCATCAGTTTGGCGATCGCCCCTTCTAATAAGCTTACCCCGTCTTCTACGGATTCTATCCGCGCCAATTTACCCCGCAACTCTCCCGCACCATAGAACTCCTTAGCGTACCACGTCATATGCTTACGGGCCTGACGGATACCGCGATCGCCCTTATATTCGTACAAGGCTCGTAAATGCTCCATGGCACATTCTAAACGGGCGATCGCCGTCGGTTCGGGCAATTTTTCTCCCGTCTTCAAGAAATAATCAATTTCCCCCACCAAAAACGGATACCCCAACGTCCCCCGCGAACACATCACCCCATCCGCTTTGGTTTCCTCCAAACAGCGTACTGCCGCTTCCACGGAGAAAATATCCCCATTGGCAATGACTGGGATGGACAACCTTTCTTTAACCTTCGTAATCCATTCCCAACGGGCCGGCCCATTATACCCCTGGGCGCGAGTCCGGCCATGGAGCGTCAACATTTTTGCTCCCGCATCCTGCATCCGTTGGGCAAACTCCAGGATATTAATTTCCTGATTTGACCAGCCAATGCGCGTCTTCACCGTCACCGGAACCTCAACTGCTTGAGCCACTTCTCGTACAATCGCCTCCGCAATTTCCGGCTCGCGCAACAAAGACGAACCGCCCCCATTTTTAGTAATCTTATTGACGGGACAGCCCATATTAATATCCACCGTATCTGCCCCTTCGTCTACCGCCATTTGCGCCGCTTCCGCCAGAAAATCTGGGCGACAGTCAAACAGTTGAATACTTATCGGGCGCTCATTCGGGTCTACTTCCATCAGTTTCGGCAACTCGCGCACATAGTGTAATCCCGTAGCGTTCACCATTTCCGTATACATCATGGAACTGGGCGCATAGCGACGCACCAGGCGACGAAACACCAAATCCGTCACCCCCGATAGAGGCGATTGTAAGACCCTAGAGTTGACTTCTACCGTGCCAATTTTCAGGGGAGAAGAGAGTCGAGCTTGCAGTTCTGGAGACAAGGCAACCATGGTGAATCTATGGAATGAGCGTTTGAGTTTTCAGCGAATCCTTTTTCCGTTTAATTATACAACAGTCAAAAACTCGGCTTCTGGCGTTACGCGGGGGGCAAGAAACCGGGTTTCTACCAGGGTTGACAAGACAAACAAGAAGATGCGCGAGAAACCCGGTTTCTGGGTGCTGTATCATGAGACCAATTCAATTTATCCCTCTTCGATCCATGAGCGAAACCATTTTTAGTAAGATTATCCGTAAGGAAATTCCAGCAGATATTGTCTATGAAGATGAGCTTTGTCTGGCATTTAACGATATTTCTCCCCAAGCTCCCGTTCACATTCTGGTGATTCCCAAAAAGCCAATTCCCAAGCTAGCCGATGCTGACTCTCCAGATCATGCCTTGATGGGTCATTTATTGCTCACTGTTAAACGAGTAGCCGAACAAGCGGGACTCACGAACGGATATCGCGTGGTTATTAACAGTGGAGCAGACGGAGGACAAACGGTCGATCATCTACACCTCCATATTCTCGGAGGACGCACTCTGGACTGGCCTCCGGGCTAGTTTGCCGTTATTATCGTATGGTACAGGTGGGTTTTCTCAGATTTAGGAAACCCATCAATAACTCTGAGATTGAGTATCTTTATGCTTCTGGCAGAAAGGCGATCGTAACGAACGATCGCAACCCAGAAACTAAAAGAGTATTTACAATCGCTTTATCAAGACAATTTAGATAAAGTTATTTTGTTTGGTTCTGAAGCACGGGGAGAGGCGGATATTGATTCTGATATCGCTATTTTGATTGTGCTTAAAACCCCCTTTGTCTATGTTGTTTTCTCCCCCTATCACAGCGCAAAGCACTGTATCTTTGAATTTCTCGTTGATTCTAGACTACCTTCCTAAAAAGTTTGTAATCCCCTCACACCCTCCGGGAATCGTTTGTCGTGAGGCTTCCCCACACCAAGAACAGCAGTAATAGCGTTGTTCTTCTGAGAGTTCTTGAACGCCAGAAAAATCAGTATTTTCGACCACTGCACCGGTATATTCTCCGGTTTTGTAATTGGGTGGATGTTGGCGATCGCGGGGGGTAGCTGTTTGTGCCGATCCATAAAAGAACTGTGTCCCTCTTAAGTCAGCGCCCGCTAAATTGGCTTGATACAGGACGGTTCGGGATACATTTGCCTTGGTTAAATCGGCATTTCTTAAATCCGTGCGGACTAAATAAGCCTCACTTAAATCCGTCCATCGCAGGTCTGTACGAGCTAAATTTACACCAGCTAACATCACTCCTAAATTAATCACTCGAATCCCATTAAGCCGGTCTTCCTGATATCCTCCTCGCCCATCAAAAATCGGTCGCCCCAAATGATAATCCCGGCGCAAGGGCGTGAGTAAATTGGATTGGGATAAAAACCGAATGACCTTGGCTTTCCCGGCGGCATTGACACTGCTGAGAATGGCGGCAGTTCGGCCTTCGGCAAAACAGCGCTCTTGAGGCCAATCTTCTAACATACCCTCATCATCTAATGCCAGTTCAGAGATGCCCTGAAAAAAAGCATCAATGGTTTGTTGTTGAGTAATGGTATTTTGCTGAATGGTTAAATCCTTGGAAATCACATATTGTCGCCAAGAAATATAAACGGCCAAAATGGCGATCATAATTTGTCCCACAGCACCCACCCATTCAGCCCAAGACCCAAATTCATCCCATTTGACTTGATTGAGCCAGTTACTGATGGCGCGATACAGTCCTAAATAATTAAGGAGTCCAGCTAGGGAAATAAATAAACCGGTAAATCCGATAAGTTGCGATCTCTGTTGGGCAGTCAGATCTTTGAGCGTTCGAGTTAATGTCGGCCAGACTAACCGCAAAGAGAGCGCAAAGGCAACGGCTGCCCCAGAAAAGCCCATCCAGAAATTATGAAGCGATAATCCCACAAACCAGACGACGATCGCCACTACCATAATCCAATCCCCAGATGGCGACGGTTTACTCGACCATCGCTCTGGATTAAACTCTGAAGGCTCTAAAGTTGAGGGCGGTTGCTCTAGGGAATGACGAGGTTTACCTTGAGAACTAGGGGATAGGGAAGCGGAAGACGACGCAATCGGATCGGGCATCATACAGGAAAACTAATCAAGGATCATAAACGACGTACCATCTTAAAGAAGCATAGCGCGATCGTTAAAATAGGCAGTCTTCAGACATGATACAGAAAAATAAGTGGACGATTCGTTCTGGGTTGATGCTCTTGGCTATCCTACCATGGTCAGCGTGTTCATCAAGGCTTCCTGAATGTAGCGATCGTTTAGGGTATGTTACCTTTAGCCCCAATGAAGCCATTGAGCTAGGGGGAGGCAATACCGTCCCTTTCTTAACTCCCATGGGTTCTGAATCTGCCAGTCATGGGTATGTAGGTTGTTTCCGCACAGTACTATAATGAGACTAAAGTGGAGAAAGTCGCTACTAAATTTGCCATTGAAGAGCTAGGCGTAAAATGGGCGGCAACGGTCAATGATGGGGATGCATTTACCCAGAGATTAAGTCTCTCTTGTGAAGAGACCTTTGCACAATTGGAGGGTGAGGTTGTTTTGAGTGGAGCAGTCAATAAGGGCGATCGCAACATGAAGCCGACTTTAAATTCATTAGTGGGCTTTACTTGGCCACAAACAGAAGGTTTAAGGACAGTGGACAATGCCTATGAAGGTGAATATGGTTACTCTCCGGAGCCTCCTGATTACAGTTTTGCCTACGATACAGCTAATATGGTGCTGGAGGCACTTTCCTCTGTGGCGGTGCGATCTCCCAATTGCACACTCCCAATTGGCTGTCAAGAACTACGAAATTGCGATGCTAAGTTTGTTACTGTTGATTGTTTCGATCCAACTATTCTATGAAACCGGTGATTTTCACTCAACTTAGAAAGCTCCAACAATGGTGGAATCGCTTAAGTATTACCACTAAACTATCCACTGGTTTTGGTGGATTATTTGGCTTTATTCTGTTGGTTTCAATCAATAGTTATATTGCATTTAAAGTCGTTCAAGATAAAGCAGCACAAGATATTTATACAAGTGTAGAGCTTCAGAGATTAGTTCTAGAGATGGATCGCCATTTGCAAGCCGCTCGTACCGATCAAAGAGATTTTTTCTTGCGCTATTCAGAAATTGGATTTAATCAGGCTAAAGAAATTTATGCCCAAGAAGCTGTAGATAATATTGATGAAGTCATTCGCTTAATGACCGAGTTCAAAAAACTGATTGAGCAACCACAAGTTAGTAATTCCCTTAAAGAAACAGATGTGGATATCAATTTGTTTGTTGCCTCAGCCGAACATTATGAAACAACTTTTATGGAAGCGGTTGAATTGGTTACAAGACTAGCGGAGGAGGGAAAAGGACTAAAAGATCAATTAGACCATTTAGGTAATGAAGGAAAACAGGCCATTGAGTCCCTAGACATCCAGTGGAGAGAACAATATCAAGCTTTACGTCTGGCACAAAAAGAGTATTTGATTACTCGGCAGCGTCGCCATATGCGCTCTACTTTTAAAATCTTACTAGAATTAGAGAAAAAGATACTAGAAGATTCAACAATAAACCAGCAACAAAAAAATACTCTATTAAACATTCTCGCCTCTTATAAGAATACAGCAGAAGAGATTTTAAAAGTAGACAGTGAAATTCAAGCCAAATTTAGTGATTTTGACTTACAAGCAAAAAATATAGATCGAATTTCTGGTCAACTTATTGAATTAACTAATCAAGAGGTCTTAAAGGCAGAAAAAAAGGTGGATGAGGCGAGTGAGTTGATTTACTATATCTTGTCTTTTTCTGTCCTGCTTGGATTATTGTTTGTCACGATCATTGCCCGCTTATTCCAAAAAGGAATCACAGAAAAAATAATCGAACTGACTCAAGGAGTTAATCAGCTTAAACAAGGTTCTCTTGACCATCGCTTACCGATAGAATCGGAAGATGAACTAGGAGAATTGGCAGAAGGGTTTAATGAAATGGCAAGCCAACTGCAAGCTTTAGTTAATAATTTAGAACAACAAGTAGTAGAACAAACAGTTACCATTCGCAAAAGTGAAGCTCTACTCAATGAAACCCAAAAAATTGGTCAGTTAGGGGGATGGGAATTCGACCCTCAGACTCAAGAGTTGATTTGGACTCAGGAAGTTTACCAGATTCACCAACTTGAACCTGAGTATGTACCAACTTTAGAGGGGATGTTATCCTTTTTTGAAAACAGGTATAAAAATAAACTCAGAGAAGCAATTGATAAAGCGATCGTTCACTTAACTGACTTTGATTTAGAACTGCCTTTGATGTGTCATTCAGGTCGTTTGATTTGGGTTCGTATCATTGGTCAACCTTTTCAAGTGGACGATCGAGGAATTAAGGTTAAAGGAACGCTGCAAAATATTAGCGATCGCAAAGAAATTGAACTAGCCTTGCAACAAGCAAAGCAGGCGGCTGATGGTGCCAACCAAGCAAAAACAGAATTTTTGTCCAGTATGAGTCATGAACTTCGCACTCCCCTCAATGGAATTTTGGGTTATACCCAAATCTTAAAACGCTCGAAAACTTTGGAGGGAGAAGATCGCAAAGGAGTAGACGTAATTCATGAATGTGGGTCTCATTTACTTAGCCTGATTAATGATATTCTCGACATGGCTAAGATTGAATCGAGAAAAATAGAATTGCATGAACAATCCTTAGCTTTAAGCTATTTTCTAGATGGCATAACTTCAATTTGCAAAATCAAAGCTCATCAAAAAGGCTTGGATTTTAAAAGCATTTATTCTTTTGATTTACCCAAGGCGATTGTAATTGATCAAAAACGGTTGCGGCAAGTTTTAATTAACTTGATTGGCAACGCGATTAAGTTTACAGATACTGGAGAAATAACTTTTCAGGTAACTTGTATTCATCTGAGTTCTAGAGAGAATCAGAATTATGCAATAATTCGCTTTGAGGTCAAAGATACTGGCATTGGCATTCCTCCAGAACAAATGGAAAAAATATTTTCTCCCTTTGAACAAGTGGGGGACAAAGCTCGGATGTCTGAAGGCACTGGTTTAGGATTGGCGATTAGTCAAAATATCGTTCAATTGATGGGAGGAGAGTTACAAGTTTCTAGTATTCCTAACCAAGGAAGCTGCTTCTTCTTTGAGATTGAGTGTTTATTAGCTGAAGAGACTATATTTGCAGAATTTCCAATTCAAGACCATACCATTACTGGATATTTAGGCAAAAAGAAAACTATTTTAGTTATTGATGACCGTTGGGAACATCGTTCTTTGATTGTCAACTTGCTCAACTCCCTAGGGTTTGAAGTTGTACAAGCAACTGATGGCAAAGAAGGACTCAAAGAAGCTAAAAGAGTAAAGCCAGATTTAGTTATTACTGATATTTTTATGCC
Source organism: Roseofilum sp. (assembly GCF_982964205.1). NCBI lineage: Bacteria > Bacillati > Cyanobacteriota > Cyanophyceae > Desertifilales > Desertifilaceae > Roseofilum > Roseofilum sp. The sequence continues at coordinate 21,899 of NZ_CEZBFX010000074.1, forward strand.
GGTAATGGATGGCTTAGAACTGACTCAAATTCTCCGACATCTGAATGAATTGAAACATATTCCAATCATTATATCAAGTGCTAGCATTTCAGGTTTAGACACAGAAAACAGTCCAGGGATTAATTGTAATGATTTTATTCCTAAACCTATTGATACAGAGGTTTTACTAGCCAGTTTGAAAAAGCACTTGAATTTGACCTGGATGTATACTGATAGTCCAGACTTGGATCATCTGGATTATCCTATAGATCGAGTGGAAAACAGTAAAAAAAGCAATTTATTTACAATGATATTTCCTCCAAAGTCTGAACTCAAAAAGCTCTATCAATCAGCGCGAATTGGTGATATTGAAGATATGGAAAATGAGGTGAAACGTTTAGCAAAAATCGACAAAGAGTATCAGTCTTTTGTTCGTTATACTTCAGATTTATTAGACGATTTTGCGATTGAGGAAATCAGGATTCTGTTAGAAGATTTTTTCCAAAATGTAGAAAACTCGGCTTAGAATTGTTTGTACAGTTTTTGATGTAATCACTAGCACTCTCGATTACGGCGACTCAATTAAGAAGCAAACCTTAAAAATGATCCCTTCTGTGTTAACTGTAACCTAGAATGAAAGTATCTGACTAGGTTATGGAGTACATGATGATGGGTTTGAATAGCTCTTCTGTATGGCTATTATTTGGCGCTTTTTTCATTCTGCTGATGATCTCCGCGACTCCGATATTGGGATCGCTGGAGGTTAAAGGGTCTCTGACATTTTTGCTCTGGCTATTTGGGATCTTTTTTGTTGGAGGATGGGTGCTGTTTATTTGTTATCCCTTGTTTTCTTAAGTTTGCTTTGCTGATATTTCGTTTGTTGGTGAACCCGTTTTTCAGGGGTAAGGCGATCGCTGCAATGGGGACAGCAAATTCCTTCTTCATAGTCTGGTGAAGCCTTATCTTCCTCAGAAATGGGATAACCACAAGCAACACAGAGATTGTAACTGCCAGCAACTAAGCCGGTTTTGATCGCGATCCGCTGGTCAAAGACAAAACATTCCCCTTCCCATAAACTGTCGGGTTCGGGGACTTCTTCGAGATACTTCAGAATTCCGCCTTGCAGGTGGTAGACTTCCTGAAAGCCCTGTTTGAGCATAAAGGCCGTGGCCTTTTCGCAGCGAATTCCCCCAGTACAGAACATAGCCACTTTGGCATGCTTTTGGGGATCGAGATGGTTTTTTACATAGTCGGGAAAGTCCCGAAAAGATTCAGTGTGGGGATTTTGCGCCCCCCGGAAGGAACCGATCTTTACTTCATAGTCATTTCGGGTGTCAATGAGAGTGACTTCTGGATCGCCGATCAGTTGGTTCCACTGCTGGGGGCTGACATAGGTTCCCACTTGCTCATTGGGATTAACGTCTGGTTGGCCGAGGGTGACAATTTCTTGTTTAAGGCGCACTTTGAGGCGATCGAAGGGATAATCCGGCGCTGTAGATTCCTTATGGGTAAGATCCCATAATCGAGGATCGGAACGCAAATAGCTTAAGAGGGTATCAACGGACGAACGAGAACCGGCGATCGTGGCATTGATGCCTTCGGATGCTAAGAGGATGGTTCCTTTGATCCCTTGCTCTTCACATAACGAGTATAGAGGCGATCGCCATTTGGCATAATCGGCAAAGGAAAAAAATTGGTAAAAGGTCGTTACGACAAGGCTCATGGTCACCTCCAGAAAAAAAATTAGCTGAACCTCTTTTCAAATCAAGTCTTATGTGTATAATAGATCGAGTGGGGTGAATTTCCACCTCTGTGCCTATTCTAAATCCTCTTGGGGGTATAGCTCAGTTGGTAGAGCGCCTGCTTTGCAAGCAGGATGTCAGCGGTTCGAGTCCGCTTACCTCCATTAACAACAAACCAAAGCATAGCAGACTTTC
>NZ_CEZBFX010000075.1:0-23472 GCF_982964205.1 Roseofilum sp.
TAACTCTTTTACCGATCGCCGCATCAAACCCTCACACTCTCTACCATCGAGCCTCTTTGTCACCCCTTGAGGTGTGTCAGACATCTGCCTATTTTCTGCCTATTTTCCTTTCAAGGTTCTACAAGGCAGATTTGGCAAAGCTTCTAGCCATTCAAATAGCGTTAGCTAATTAATGGGTCTACGGTTCAAATCCCGTCAGCCTCGTAGCAGTGTAACTTAATGGTTAAAGCCCCAAGCTCATAACTTGGTTGATGTGGGTTCAACTCCCACCACTGCCACCAAATGTAGGGATAGTGTAACGGCAACACTCTAGTCTCCAAAACTAGAATTTGAGGTTCAAATCCTCATCCCTGCGCCAAATGGCCCCATCGTCTAGCGGCCAAGGACGTTCGACTTTCTATCGAAAAACACGGGTTCGAGTCCCGTTGAGGCTATCGCACTTTGCGCTAGTTATGAGTAATGTGGGGGTGTTGTCAGTTATCCCAGTATGATGTTTTGCTCTGTGGTGTAATGGCAACATCTCGCACTTTGAATGCGAAGTATTCCAGGTTCAAGTCCTGGCGGGGCAGTCAATTAATTTTTCGGTTGGGTGGTTGGCAGAGCGGTAGATGCATCCGGCTTTTAACCGGAATCAGGTAGGTTCAACTCCTACACCACCACCCAAATCCTACTGTAGACGAATAAGAAGAGGCGATCGCTACTATCCTAAGATTGGAGTTAGGTAGCTGACTAGGAAAACTAAACCGCTATCTGTCTCTACAAGAGTTACTCATATTGAGGATGCCTAAATATGGATATTCAAATTAAGTTGCTTGACGATCTTCTTTTACTCAATGAAGTTCTGGATAACGGACTTTATCAAACGGTTTATGAATGTTTTTCAGCTCCTCCATTCAATGAAAATGTTGTCCGTGAAAACGTTGAGTTTTATTTTCAAAAATATGTTCGTTTTGGTAGTTTGCATCTTGCCTACTGTCAGGAGAGACCTATCGGTTTTATGGCAACTCTCCCGTTAGCTGAGACCAAAGAATTCAGAGAATTATCGTTTCTGGGAACTTGGGCTGATTTTCAGGGCAAGAAAGTTGAGCTAAATCAAGAGTTTTTTAGTCAGCAAACACACTATAGAATTGAGGAATTCCAGTATGTTTCTGATGTGGGAGTCGCCTTGGATTACCGTAAGCTAGGTTTAGCTAAACGGCTTTTACAAAGTGTATTTGCTTATTTTGACGATTCTACACCTTATATCTTGAGGACTACCTGCGATCCTGACTTTGCTTATGTGGTTGAACTGTATCAAAAAGTGGGATTTACTCTTTTACCCGTGACTCAAACAATGGAATATCTTAACCAGGCAGGAGTACTGACTCAGAGAGAGAGCTGCATTTGTGTTAAATTGCCATCAATATCTTCTAGGGTTTCTAACTCAGGATAACTGAAGTTCTCGCCGTTCCAGCCCGTTCGGCGCTCGCCTCTACCCTCACCTCACTCCCGGCTTTTCCCTTCACGACCCAACTGCGATGGGTGCGATAGTCGGTTCCATTTGCAGATGCATTGAACCATTTATTAGAACGCCCTTCTAAAGGGTCAATTTCCTGCTCTTGCTCCCCACTAATCAAGGTAACCCCTTCCGATAGAGCTAATTTTACTCGTGTAGGACGCACTGCTTGCCGTTCTAGTGCCTTTTTACTGGTGTAAGTGGGCAAAAAGCCCAAATTTTCCCATTGTACGGTTATGCGGTAAATATCAGCCCCTTCGTGACTCACCTCACTACGAGCGACTGATAACCGGGGAGACATGAGCGCATGGGCGATCGCGAATTTGAAATGGCGATCGCAGATTTCCGGCAGTGCCTTCGCGGGTGCATTTTTCCACATTCTCTTCATATCCCATCCTCCAATCTCCACCTCTCCCAGTTGGGGATGTTCAAAACCTTGCCAAGGAATAAACCCTTTACCCTCTAAATACTCATCATTCCATTGCAGAATTTTCAGATCATCCTCTATTGGATGTTCCCGTCCCCATTCAATATTATTCTGCTTTTCAACACCAGCTTCCTTAGCCGCATCCCAGAGTTCTACCGTAAACCCAAACCATCCCCAATGATCGTAGCCATAATCATCCATTGCCCCATAAACCACCGTTTTTGGGTCATAACGAAAATCATGATAAACCGAAACACACTTATATTTTGTTAATTCACTACCTTTTTTCCCAATCAGTTGATAGATGCGTAAATCTTCGGTCGGCAAATGATCGTCTCCATGGGTACTATAAGGGCGTAAAATTAGCGCTCCAAACGTATGATAAGTCATAAACCCATTAATATTACGATGTTTGCGCCAAAACTCTGCTTCTGCACGAGTTTCAGGCTCAGAAAAAGGGAAATCTCCCGCGCCCTTCTGCTCGCCTTCCGGTTGCCAATAATAGGGATAATTACGGTTAAAATCCAATCCTTCTAAAGCTGGCGAAATCTTAAATTCATAGCCATTATAATTATGGATTAAACCTTCTGGGACTAGGGTATAGTAAGTCCCTCCAAACTCATCCGGTTGCCGATGAATCATTAAGCGCGGATCATCCTCAGAGATCTTCCAAGCTCCGCAGGAATCTTTAATCCGCATATTCAGAATTAATCCATCTCCATTAATATCTTCTGGATATAAACCATCTTGCTGTTCAGATTCCGGATAGAGACGGGTACTAGACCGTAGATTATAGGGAGTTTGTAGATATTTTTCTGCCCCATCTACCGCAATTCTCGGCAAAATATATAGGGTATAGTTCTGTAATAAATGGGTGATTTGCGCATCTTGGTTATATTGGGTTAAAACCTGATAGAGAATATAACAAGCGACTGCCGAACCTGTAACTTCTGCTGCATGGGTATTAGCATCAATCCAATATCCAGGTTTTTCAAGAGCTGCTCCTGTCGTTTGATCGGTCACAGTCGCCAACCAAATTTCTCGTCCTTCGTCCGTTGTCCCCAAACTTTTCAGTTGCATCAAATTCGGATAAGCTTGAGCCATCTGGGTTAAGTAATCTGTCAGTTCTTGATAGGGGAAATAGTGACTGAAATCAAACGCCGGAATAGTCATCAGGACAATAGAGTGAGATAGTTTTATAATTGAGGATATCTTAGGATAAATAATCCAGATGATCAAGAAAAAGCTCAATTGGGGATGGCAGAGCAAATCCACTTGAATCGGATTGTCAATCTTGAGTATAATCTTGATCGGTATTTCCTGGGGAGGAGGGAACATGATGTTACAGATACCAGGGGAAAGTTATCCGGATGCCCTGTCACCTTTAACGGTAGAAGAGCAACAATTAGCACGAGATCTAGAAGGGGATGTCAAGGAAATTGCCCCTGAACCCCATAAGCTCCCTTTCCCTATCCCTATACTTGTCTTTGATCCGAGCAACCAAGAGGTGGTTACATGGATACATTAGAATACTATTATCCGATCATTTATCAAGTTTTAAATGAGTATTATCAGATCTCTTATTCTTACGGTCATTTAGAACGAAGATTGATCATTAGTAAAGATAAGAGAAATTATATTTTGTTAACCCTGGGATGGCAAAATGATAGTCGAGTACATGGTTGTCTGGTACATATGGAAATCATTGAGGGTAAAATTTGGATTCATCGAGATGGTACAGAAGATGGTATTGTGAATGATTTGCTGGATTTAGGTGTGCCGAAAAATAAGATTGTTTTGGGATTTTATCATCCTACTCAGCGCCCCTATATGGAATTTGCGGTGAATTGAACTTATGCGATCGCGCTAAGACAGGTGCTTTAGATTTTAGTGAAATGAGGGATTGTGGCGAATCAAGCTCATAAACTCTTGGCGGGCTTTGGCATCTTCTGCAAAGATTCCTTGCATAGAACTGGTTACTGTCCAAGAACCTGGCTTTTGTACCCCCCGCATCACCATGCACATATGGGTGGATTCCACGACGACAGCCACGCCTTGGGGTTTGAGCAAACCTTGTAGAGCATTCGCAATTTGTTGGGTGAGCCGTTCCTGAACTTGTAGGCGACGGGCATACATTTCACAAATGCGGGCAATTTTGGAAAGACCAATTACTTTACCGTTGGGAATATAGGCGATGTGGGCACGCCCTAGGATCGGTAAAATGTGATGTTCGCAGGAGCTAAAGAGATCGATATCTCTGACTAATACCATTTCATCGGTATCTTCGTGAAATACAGCACCATTGAGCAATTCATCTAGAGATTGGTGATACCCAGAGGTGAGAAATTGGAGTGCTTTGACGACTCGTTTCGGAGTATCCCGCAAGCCTTCGCGATCAGGATCTTCTCCCAATCCCAATAACAAGGTTCGCACGGCTTGTTCCATCTCGGCTTGGGAAACCCGTGGCTGAGATTGGGCAGAAATCGCAGCAATGGTTTGATCAACAGATAGGTTATGAGCAGGCATTTGGGCAGTCATAGAATTTCAGGAGAGTAAGGACAGTTGAGAATTGAGTTGTGTGGAGGTTGCCCTCCTATAGCGCTACGCGCTAGGGAATAGGTTATGGGTGCTGGGTTTGAGTATTGAACTGGAGTTCTAACCGACTCTTTCTCTGCTATCGATGGAGAAAGTTCACTAGCCAGGAACTAAGATGCTTCACAGAGGGCTAGTTCGTTACGAATTTGCTCGCTGTTGATATGCCGCCCAATGACCACTAGTTTGTTACTAGGGGCTATATTATCCCAGTCTTCAGCGTTGAGAGTGCAGCGTTTGCCACAGAGCTGAAAGATGTGTTTGTGGGGACTTTGGGTAAACCAGAGCAGACCCTTAGCCCGAAATACGCTAGGGGGTAATGTATCAAGGAATTCTTCAAACTTCCGTAGGGAGAAGGGGCGATTGCTGCAATAAGAAACCGATACAAATCCATCGTTATCCAAATGATCGGAGTGATGATGATGGTGTTCATGATCGTGATGATCGTGACTGTGATCGTGATGGTGGGGATCGTGGCGATCGAGCTGGTTTTTTTCAATCTCTTCTTGGACGAGATCGGCGTAGGATTCTTCATTGTTGTATCCCACATCCAAAATTACGGGCAGAGGCACTTTTCCATTTTGGCAGCGCATCATGCGAGGCTTTTCTTTCATGGCACGAATGTGACCTTCGAGTTCCTCGACTTTTTCAACGGCAATTAAGTCGGTTTTATTGAGTAGAATAATGTCCCCATAGGCAATTTGTTTAAGTGCCGCTTGGCTATCAAAATGCTCTGGAGTAAATTCAGACGCATCTACTAGGGTAATCACAGAGTCAAGATGGGTCAGATTTCGTAACTCAGTACCCAGAAAGGTCAGCATAATGGGGAGGGGATCGGCGATGCCTGTGGTTTCAATCACCATATAGTCAATGCGATCGCTGTTTTCTAAGACGTTGTAAACTGCCTGCACTAAGTCATCATTAATGGTGCAGCAAATGCAGCCATTGCTCAGTTGCACCATCTCTTCATCGATAGAAACCAGAAGTTGGCTATCGATATCAATATCGCCAAATTCATTCACCAGTACGGCGACTTTCAAATCTTGACGATTGCTGAGAATTTGATTGACTAGGGTGGTTTTTCCACTGCCCAAGAACCCCGTGATGATGGTAACTGGCATCCCTCGCTTGGGAATCTCAATTGGCGATCGAGTGATGTCGCTGGATGTAAGGGTCATAGATTGAAAGTAAAATGATAATCATTCTCGCCAATAGGATGATACCACAAAATACCCAAGGTGGTTGGACTGAGCCAGCACAGAGCATCTTTGCAAGCGCGAGCAACCCACGTGATAGGCTAATATCCCTTCTTTTGGGAATCATGGAGATGAAGTGCCTGTTTGATCGCAGGTGAAACACTATAGCGCTTGTTTTTCCGTTCAATTAAGGAGCGATCGCACAAAGAATGGAGCGCATTGATCGAGTTGGAGGCTTCAATCGTCTGATTTTGCAGCAACTGCCCTAAGTTAACCGGTTCCTCAGCTTGCGCCAACAGATGAAGCACTTGCTGTTCTTGGGGGGATAATCGATCGAATTGTTCCTGTAAATTATCCTTCACATTTTCAGGTAATAATAAGCTATGTTCGGATGATATATTCGTTGGCTCAATCTCTAGTTCTTGAATCTGAAAAACCACACTTTTCAGCCAGAATGGATTCCCTTCATAGAGATTCAACATTTGCCACTGTTCTCTATTCTCTAGCTCAGTCTCCCTGAGCAAAGCTTCCGTTGATAACGGATCTAAACCCTTTAATTGCATCGTGCCAACCCCAGAGGAGTGCTTCTTCAGAGGAAGACAGTCTCTAGGGTGTTCCCAACCCATGAGAATCAAGCAGCTTTGATGGGGTAAAGTTCTGATTTTCCGGAAGAAGGATTTATACGGTTCGTAACCGGGTTTATATTTTCCTGCCAGTTCTCCAGGACAACATAAGTTGTGGATGTCATCCAATATAATCAAGCAGCGATGTTTTTGTAAATATTGAATTAGGGGTAATTCTTTTTTCTTCTCAGCAGAAGCATCTTCAGGTTGAGGAGAACAGAAGACTTGGATGAAGTCCGCTTCTAACTGAGCAAACGGGGGAGCATGTTCGAGACTGCGCCAAATCACAGATTCAAATTCAGATTGGATCTGCTCGACGAGTTGCCGTGCGAGTTGCGTTTTGCCAATGCCACTGATACCCATGAGCGCGATGATACGACATTGCTCTTGTAATATCCAGGTTTTGAGCGTGTCGAGTTCAGAGGCGCGATCGTAGAATGCACCCAATTCTGGCATTTGACTTAAATCGTGACGTTGACAGTTAGATTTTGGTGATACACCTGAATTATCCCTTGGTTCTCCAGAATAAATAACCGAGTCTATCTGTTGTACACAATCGCTGGAGCATATCGAGACTTGAAGTTTTTCCAATTCAGAACGCAAATTTGATTTACTGATCTTGTCTCCTAATTCTTCTGAAATTATTTTCCACAATTCCGATCCTACTTCTCTCAAATGGCTATCAGAGCATTCAAGTTCTTTGGCAATTTCTTTGTATGTTTTTCGCCTTAGAGTGCCTCGAAGTACAGCTTTCTCTAGATCGTCCATGTGCCTACCTCTGTTTGTAAACACAATTTCGTCAACGGCTCTCTCAGCAAATTGTAACATTTTCTCAATATCCATGAGAGTCTATCAAGGGAATGTTTGGTATAGCATATCACTTTTTTGAAGGATTGGGGAACATTTCCATACATTTTCCTACAAAAAGGGTTTCATCTAGCCAGTTTTTAGGTGCAAAATAGCACTTTTTTAAAGTGGACAAATCCATAGTGATTAAGACATAGTAAGAGTATAGCTTGCAGCGCTGCGTTTCATCATGGCTTCAATTTTATTGAAGTTCTATAGATTGACAAACTGGAGGTAAGACTATGAGCAAGAAAGAAAAGAGTTATGGCAGAGAATTAGCAGAAGAGGCAGGAAAGTCAGCCGTAAGATACACTGTAAGAGCAGCGGTAGGTGCAGCAATTGTAGGAATTAGGGGTCTCATAACTATGGGCCCACCTGGAGCAGTTGCTGGTGCAAAACTAGGAGCTATAGCTGGCACTGCTTTGGGAGGTGATGGTGATGATGGTGGAGATGTTGGTTAAGTTGAGTTAACAGTATATGCTGTGACAACAGAATAACAAAACCTGTTCTTTGCTATTAAAGCATGTAGGGGCGAACAGCCGTTCGCCCCTACAGATTTTGTAAATAGTAATAGAAGGAAAAATATCAAGAAGATATTGCATCAAAATAGTTCCTGTTCGTGAGGGGGAAGCAGTTCATCTCGATAGGAATCGAAAGCCGGAAAATCAGGGACTCCTTGATAGGATAAGATCGCCTCTGGCCATTGGCAAGATGAAATTGTTGACGTTTCGATCCTGTGGCGTAATACTTGCAGAATTAAGGTCGATAGGGCAAGATTAGATTGCTCCGCTTGACGGATGAGGTCTTGTTCTAGGTCTGGCGGTAAGTTGATGGTAATTTGCATCGATGAATTTTCCTCAGTTTATCCCTCTTGGGGTGATATTTTATCACACCCTATTGCCCAGAAATTGGGTTATGCTCACAACAAAATGCTCAGTAGCATTAAATCACAACTGTAGGTAGACTAGATGTAACAAGAGAGGGCTACTATGGGAGGTTTGCTATGAGCATTAATCAATCAACCACGATTCCCACTGCTGAAGAAGCACGGATAGCCAGAGAGGCCAGCAGGACATTTGCGACTCTAATTCCCAATCAAAAGCCATTACAACTGACAGTAACCAGTGATGATGACATTGAGAGAGAACTGACTCTTCCGCCAACAGCAGTTCGACTCCTTCTCGATATTCTCGAACAGATGGCCCTGGGTAAAGCAGTCACCATTATCCCCGTCAATGCTGAGTTAAGTATCCAGCAAGCTGCTGACCTACTCAATGTCTCCCGTCCATTTCTCATAGATCTCATCAACAAAAATGAAATTCCTCACCGCAAAGTTGGTCGGCATCGGCAAATTTTATTTGAGGAACTGATGAACTATAAAAAGAAGGTTGAACAGTCTCAAAAAGCAGCTCTTGAAGAACTTACGGCTCAAGCAGAAGAGTTAGACTTGGGGTATTAACCTTGGCAGATTTCACCGCCCTCTACGATGCTTGTGTCCTCTACCCAGCACCGCTTAGAGATCTCTTGGTTAGCTTGGCTGGAACGGGTCTGGTTCGCGCTCGCTGGAGTCATATGATTCATCAAGAATGGATAGAGAATCTGCTGAAGAATCGACCAGACTTGCAACGAGAATCTCTGGAACGCACTCGCACTCTTATGGATGCTGCAGTCCAAGATTGTCTGGTAACTAATTTTGAAGATTTGATCCCTTTGCTTGAACTTCCAGATGATGGCGATCGGCATGTTCTAGCAGCAGCAATACGAGCGGGGGCGGATGTAATTGTCACGAAGAATCTCAAGGACTTTCCCAACCCCCTCGTTCAGGAAAAATATCAAATAGAACCTCAACATCCCGATCAATTTGTCGCCGATCTTCTGGATTTATCTCCTGGTCTGGTTTGTGCGACAATACGTGATATGAGAGCGCGATTGAAAAGAAATCCACGTACTGTTGAAGAACTACTGGGCACTTTTGAGCAACAAGGACTGACTGAGACAGTAGCTCTTTTAAGAGATTATGCAGAGCTACTCTAGATGGTTTTATTGAGTTAAGGATGAACCCATTCTCTTGTCCTGACTCGCCCATCTTGGCAAAGGGGCCTTTCGGAGCGCACAATAAATAAAGGATTGAGAGAGACTATTAGAGAACAAACCCCCATCCATGCGTATCTCACTGAACTGGCTGCAAGAACTTGTCGATATTACCCTGTCTGCCGATGAACTCGCTCATACTTTGACCATGGCAGGCTTTGAAGTAGAAGACATTGAAGACCGCCGCACTTGGGCTGATGGAGTTGTTATTGGTGAAATTGTGGAAGCTGCGCCCCACCCCAATGCCAATAAGCTTCAAGTTTGCCAAGTCAACGTTGGCGCTGAGGAACCCCTCAATATTGTTTGTGGAGCTTCCAATGCTCGCCAGGGTATTCGCGTACCGGTGGCGGTGGTGGGAACCTATCTAAGCCAAATCGACTTAAAAATTAAACCGGCGAAACTGCGGGGAGTGAAGTCTTACGGCATGATTTGCTCTCTGTCGGAATTGGGACTGGAAAAAGAATCGGCAGGGATTCATATTTTTACCCAAGAAGACTTAACCCTGGGGGCTGATGTGCGTCCCCTGTTGGGTTTAGATGATGTGATTTTGGATCTGACTTCGACGGCTAACCGAGCGGATGCTCTGAGTTTGGTGGGTATTGCGAGGGAAGTGGCGGCGCTAACGGGAGCAACTCTGAAATTGCCAAATCTGGAGCCATTTTCTCCCCCAGGGCAGAATGGAAAGGTGGTTGTGAAGCTTGATGAGCAGAATAGTCAGGGAAGGGGAAGCGATCGCTATCCTTGTCCAGTTTATATCGGTACAGTGATTGAAGGACTGCAACTGATGCCTTCTCCGGCTTGGCTACAACAGCGCTTGGTGGCTTCGGGGGTGCGTCCGATTAATAATGTGGTGGATATCACCAATTATGTGTTGCTGGAATGGGGGCAACCGCTCCATGCGTTCGATTACGATCGCCTCTTAACCGTCACTGGTAGCCAATCGCCTACCATTGGAGTCCGCTTTGCCCAAGCTGGAGAAACTTTAGTTACCCTGGATGGCCAATCTCGCGAACTCTGTGCTGCTAAGAGCGGCCAGTCTGATACGCTGGTAATTACCGCTAACGATCAACCCGTAGCTTTAGCCGGGGTAATGGGGGGAGAATCCACAGAAGTCCATGACGAAACCACCCGCATTTTACTCGAAACTGCCCTATTTACTCCCATCGCTACTCGCCGTTCGGCTCGCTCCCAAGGACTGCGAACGGAAGCTTCAGCACGGTACGAGCGCGGAGTAAACCCGGCAGAGTTGGATGTTGCTGCGGCACGGGCAATTCAATTGTTGCAACAGTTGGCTTCTGGTGAGGTGGTAGCTGGCGAGATAGCTGATTTTCGAGGAGAGCGCCAAACCGGAGGACGGCAAATTTCTCTGCGTTTCGATCGCGTCAAACAAGTATTAGGTTCTCCGTTAGCGAATCCTGGAGAAACGAAAGAGGAACCCCAAGAAGGGGAACTTCTGCCGGAAGATGTGCAACGGATTTTAACCGCTTTGGGCTGTACTCTGGAAGCCCAAGATCCTTCAGCAGATTCCCTCAGTTGGATGGTGACTATTCCTCCCTATCGCTACCGGGATTTAGAGCGGGAAATCGATCTCATTGAAGAGATTGCTCGCTTGTACGGTTATGATAATTTCTGCGAAACCCTACCCGCCCAATCCGAACCGGGATATCTACCGGCTGATGAGTCGATTGTACGGCAGTTACGGGAAGCTCTGCGAGGAGTTGGCTTAACGGAAGTGATGCATTATTCCTATGGGTTGAGTCATCTGCGTCAGGACAGTTTACTTTCGGCGGATTCAACTCAGGTGGCGATCGCCAATCCCTTGTTTACGGAATACTCTACCCTACGCACTGAGTTATTATCGAGCCTGATTCTGGCCTTTCAGTACAATTTAGAACAAGGTAATGGCCCCCTGAATGGGTTTGAAATTGGCCGCATCTTCTGGAATGAGGAAGATGGACTCATGGAAGCCGATTCTGTTGCCGGTATCATCAGTGCTTCTAGTGTGGGCAACTGGATTCGGGGAGGAAAAGCCGCCACCCTAAGCTGGTATGAAGCCAAAGGATTGCTAGAAGCGGTGTTTGAGCGCGTTGGATTATCCACACCCGGAGGGATTTTACCCAGTTCAGGAATTACCCAAACCCAGGTTGAGTATCAACCGAATCAACAAGATAAGCGATTCCATCCAGGTAGAACGGCTTCCTTATGGCTACAAGGGGAACGGTTAGGAACGTTTGGACAGCTCCATCCCCAGTTGTGTCAGGAGTTGGAAATACCAGATGAGGTGTATGCTTTTGAACTGGATTTAGAGGTGATTTTGGCGACTCTGGAGCAAGATGAAAAGCTACAACCCATTTATAAAGGCTATTCCACTTATCCGGGAAGCGATCGCGATTTAGCCTTCTTTGCCGATCGCCAAATTTCTGTGGCAGAAATTGAGAAAGCGATGGTAAAAGCAGCAGCGAAAGGACAACCGAAAGGTTCTTCATTATTGGAATCTGTGGAGCTGTTCGATCGATATCAGGGCGAAAATGTGCCAGATGGACAGCGATCTTTAGCCTTTCGTCTGGTGTATCGAGCAGGCGATCGCACCTTAGCCGATACTGATGTCGAACCCATCCATCAACAGGTACGCGATGCTCTAGTCGAGAAATTTAGCGTCACCCTCAGAAGTTAATGAGGTTTTAGAAGACTCGATTCGTTGTAGCGCTTTAGCACCAAAATGTTCAGAGTGCTAAAACGCTACAACGCCCGTTCAGTCCTGCTGATTTAGATTAGCAAGAGTTTCGGTAACCGTTTCTAGGGGTAAGTCGAGTAATTCGGCGATCGCCTCCGCACGCAGTCCATAGCTGAACATGCGAGGAATCGCTTGTAACTTGCCTTCTTGTTCCCCTTCGGTAAAGGCTTCTTGATAAACTTTGGTTTGTTTGATATCGCTAAGTCCTAGCATGGCTTCTATTTCCTCCCGGCTTTTTTGCGGTAATTTATAAACAATAATCGTTTCAATCAAATCAATCAGGTTTTGCTGTACCTTTTGTGCGCTCAATTGGCTTTTGGTTTGTTCAATCAGCCTCTTCGCCAATTGGGGTGCTGTCTGTTCTTTCTCTATTATTAGCTTAAGCACGCCCAACCCTAGGGAGTTTTGGGGCAGTTCATTCAGGTAAATGCGCGTAACTTGGGGAAGCAGCAGTTGGTTGGCAAAGTGCAAAGTATTTTCCCGTTCGATGTTGCGGTTGGGGTAAATAACGACAACTTGCCAAGGGTGGGGAGGTTGGTATTGTTTCAGGTAGAGGAACAGTTCGCTAAAGAGTCGATAGTAGAGAGTCTCATCCGGTTGAAATTGAACTTCGGCGAGGTAAAAGGGGAGTTCTGGGTTAGGAGTGCTGGGGAGAAATAGTCCATCTAAGCGAAAAGCCAGTTGCTTAACTTCAACGGAGGTGAAGGTGTAGAGGTTAGCGGTACTCGAGGGGAGTCCGCACAATTCAAAGAAGAATTGGGGGAAATCTTGGAATATTTTGTAGAACAGGGTGTCGGTTTTCATGGGCGGCTGACACTTGAGGATGCTTTAATCAGAGATCGATATCTGGAAAGTCGGTAACTAAACCATCAATCCCCAAGTTTATAAATGCTTGCAGTTCTTGTTGCCAATCTCCGGAAAAATCGGGTAAAACAAACTGGGGTTCCTGGCGAAATGTCCAGACATTAACCGTTAAATTCAGATTGTGGCATCGATCGACTAAAGTTTGTCTACCGTTTGACCACAATAGTTGTTTCTGTAATCCTAGACCATTGGCATATTGGGTGATTTGGGTCAATTGGGGTAAACTCAGTAAGTCCTGATAGGTAACTGGATCGCCTTGCACCATACGATCGTAGGGTCGATCCTCAGCTTGTGCCATCAGTTGAATCAGCCGCAAGTTGGTTAAAGAGCGCAAATATTGCAAGTTTTCAATTTCAAAGGACAGAATTAAAATGGGGTCAGTGGAAAACTGATAACCTTGTGCTTGAAGCAATTCGATTAATGGCTCTTCAATGGATAAGCCTAGGCTGCGAAAATAATGGGAATGCTTGATTTCTATATAGAGATCGATCGGGCGTTGTACTTTCTGTTGGGTGACTTGATGCCAGTCCAAAACTTCAGATAGGGTTAAAATGGGAAACTGGAAATCATAATCAGAGGAGCGAAAACTGAAGGGTTCTTTTGCTTGTAAGGTTTTGATTTCTGCCCGCGTTAAATCTTCGGTAAACCAGCCCTCTAAAGTTTGTCCATAGATAGTTTTAGTCGTTCGATAATGGGATAATTCTCGATGGGTAATGATATCGGTGGTTTGGCTTAACTCGGAATCATGGCGCACCACTAACTCGCCGTCTTTAGTGGGGACAATATCTAATTCTATAGCCTCTGCACCTTGGGCGATCGCCAACTCATAAGCCGCTAGTGTATGCTCTGGGCGATATCCGCTCGCTCCCCGATGGGCAATGATCGCTGGTTTTGACATGCTAAAAATCCCCTACCCTGTAATTTCCTCAATCCACTCTAACAAGGCTTGATTCACCTGTTGCGGTTGTTCATCATAAACACAATGCCCCGCTTGTTCAATCTCCACCAACTGAGCCTGGGAATTTTGCACGACAAGCTCGCGAGCTTGTCGAATCGAAAAAATGGGGTCTTGCTTTCCCCAAACGAGCAAGACCGGCATTTTAAGCTGGGGAAACACTCGCCCCACATGGGGGGTATACTCCCGATTATTTTTCGATAAGAACAAGCGAGAGAGAACATCCACCGATCCGGGATCTTGGGGCGGTGTCGCAAAACTTTCCACTAGCTGCTCATCCACCAGATCCTTATTCACATAAACCGATCGCAACCCTTGACGCACAAAGGGCACTAATAAAGGGGGATAAAACAGGAGATGAAATAGGGGAGTCAGCAGAAACCGGGGCGTTAGGACTCCTTCTAGGGAAGCCAGACTCGCTTGTACTTTAGATTGATATAACTCTTCGCGGGAAGGGGGAACGGTAAACAACACTAACCCTTGTACCATTTCTGGATAAGTATCGGCGATCGCCAGTGCCACCGAACCCCCCAAAGAATGCCCTGCTAAAATTACCGGGCGCTTAATCCACTTGCGCCAAAATTCATACACTTGAGCCATCCATAACGGCGATCCATAGCGCTCTGGAGCCTTTTGAGACGCACCAAACCCCAATAAATCTAAAGCATAAACCGAATGCGACTCACTTAGGGGCTTGAGGTTATAGCGCCATTGGGCAAAACTAGAGCCAAACCCATGTAACAACACAATGGGAATTGCCTCCAAGCGCGATAAACTGCGAATATAAGTGTAGCGAA
The DNA here is from genome assembly GCF_982964205.1 of Roseofilum sp. NCBI lineage: Bacteria > Bacillati > Cyanobacteriota > Cyanophyceae > Desertifilales > Desertifilaceae > Roseofilum > Roseofilum sp. Next base: position 14,621 of record NZ_CEZBFX010000075.1, read on the forward strand.
TACGCCATCCTCGCCATACCCAAGTACGTTGTGCCCCAATGGATTGATTCACAGATTTCACATAAAAAACTTTAGCAGGGTGGACAGGAGAATAAGTTATTCATTCAACAATTAGTTGACCGATCGCTAGCCTTAGCATCGTAGCGCGTCTAGAATATTCTGGTTAGGTGACTTGGGTTCAGCATTGCCATACCCATTCTCCATTACCCATTTACCCATTACCTCCTGGGCATGTCAATCAAGTTTAATCTCGGAATTCTCTATGCCGTTTTGGCCTATGGAGCGTGGGGTCTATTTCCCCTATACTGGAAATTGTTTGGATCTGTACCTGCGGTTGAAATCCTCTGTCATCGGATGATTTGGTCAGCACTCTTGCTATTGGGGGTGTTGACGATACAGAAGCGATTGATCGAAATAAAGCGCTTATGGCGATCGCCGAAAACTTTGGCAATCTTAGTCGGTACGGCTGCCCTGATCTCCCTAAACTGGGGCATTTATATCTATGGGGTGAATACCGATCGCGTTTTGGAAGCGAGTTTAGGGTATTTTATTAATCCCCTCTTTAGTATTTTTCTCGGCTGTGTCTTTCTGGGAGAGCGGCTCAATATTTGGAAACTGATTGCCGTCATCCTTGCTATTGTCGGAGTCGGGAATCTGATCTGGGAACTCGGACAAGTGCCCTTGATTGCGATCGGGTTAACTCTCACGTTTGGATTATACGGTCTTATCCGTAAAGTTGCAGCCCTCCAAGCCATACCAGGATTAACCATTGAAACCCTACTAATGACCCCTATTGCCCTTGCTCTAATTCTGCATTGGGCAAAAATTGGCTCCGGTAACTTTGGTCTTTCCTTACCGGTTACTCTCCTATTTATTGGTTGTGGCATAGTTACCTCTTTACCCTTAATTTGGTTTAATTTAGCTGCCCAAAAATTGCACCTCTCAACCCTAGGCTTTCTGCAATATATCGGTCCAACTTGTCAACTCATTTTAGCGGTTTTTGTCTACCATGAACCCTTCACTCGCACCCATGTCATCTCCTTTGGATTCATTTGGGCAGCCCTAGTCATTTATTCCATCAATTCCCTATTTCAGATCGTGGGAGCATCGAAAGCTCGTGAATCCTGAATCATTGATTTTGAACCCGTTTCCTGATAAGCTAGGGAGACAAAAGATCTTTATAATAGGTGTCATTATGAATGTTGTTTCCTTATCAGCGCATTTTGATGGGAAATCAATTCAACTCGATAAACCCTATAAACTCGAACCTAATACTAAACTAATTATCACGGTTATTCCAGAACAATCAGACGAACAAGAATCTTGGTTAAACCTCTGGCAAAATATCATCGGAAAGACACCAAAAATTATTGAAAACTTTAAGTGATTATCTGGTCAATTCCCTGTAGTGAATAGCCGATTTGATGATTATACCCTTTCTGTTAACCTCATTTACAACCTGGAAACCTCACCAGAATAGTAATTCCTCGGACGATCTCCTCGAACAAATAGGTCAATCTTATCCCTATCCAGAACGGTTATCGTTACTCAGAAAGCTGCCTGTGGACTCCCAACCGGCGATCGCCCAAACCCTATTTCATTTGCACAGCACTCAGCCCGCTTGGGTGCTGTGTTGTGGAATGGCAGAAAAACGCGATCGCCTCAGTATTGAATCGAATGCAACACAAAAGGATAAAATTTTACGACCAGCGATCGACCTTGAACTGCTGATTAGAGGCCTGGATTGGGTTTACATTAGCGATTATGCGGGGCGATTTGTCTGTGAAGATCTATACTATGGAGTCCTACAGGAGATTAACACCCTTAATCTCCCCACTCGCGCTCTATTTATCCATGTTCCGATTCTCCATCCAGACAATGAACAGCCAATCATCAACTCTTTTGTAGAGATTCTGCATCGCTTGGAATGCCAATAAAATCTTCCTACAGCATTTTTTGGAGCGTTTAAAAGCGAGTTTATCCTATTGCCTCCTCCCCTAACATGAAGTCACAGATTGTAAAGTATATCTACAAGCTCTTCCCAAACTCTGCCCTCATCAGGTAAGACAAGATTAGATTCAGTGAAGGAAGAGAAAATGTCCCGTCATCGCTCCATGCTCGGAATGAGACACCTGCGCCAATTGCATCGTGCCGTTGGCCAGTATTACCGTCAACATAGGGTGTTAGTATTCATCTTGCTGTTTATGCTGACACTAACGGGATGTAGATTGGCTGGAGTGCGATCCGGAACTCAACCCCTTCCAAGCGTTTCGCCCCTTCCCTTAGCGACTCCTCCGACTTGGATCGAGAACATTAACCCCACCGAAGAAGCTAAACCCCTCAATCAAATTAATGTTATTTTCACCGATCCTCTCATTCCTCTGGAAAGTCTCGACTCTCCCCAACAACAAAACCTGCTGAATAAATTTGAAATTACGCCGAGAATACCAGGAACTTTTCGCTTTTTAACCCCTCGAATGGTTGGGTTTCAAGCCGATCGCGCCCTCCCCTTAGCCACCCGGGTGCAAGTAACGCTCAAACAAGGCTTAAAAGACCTCAACAACCATGAATTAGACCGAGATTTTGCCTGGACATTTAACACTCCTCCCATTCAGCTCTCCAACCTCCCCGGAACGACAATCGATCGCAATGGGGAACCGGAAACAGTGGATATTCAGCCCCAACTGAAATTCACCTCTAATGTAGCTTTAGACCTCAATTCCTTAGCCGAACATACCCGGTTAGTGTCTGCGGGTAGCGATCGCGACATTCCCCTAAACATTGCCCTGGATGAAAACAGCAATCGCAATACTCCGCAAACCGCCTTCGATCCCTCCCAACAACAGTACGATTACACGATTACGCCCGAAAAACAACTCGAAAAAAATACCCCCTACAGCCTAGAAATTTCCGCCGGACTGCAACCCGCGAACGGTAACTTAGCCAGTGAAATCCCCTTTTCCAGTCAATTTAAAACCTACAATTCCCTCAACTTCGACGAACTCGAAGCAACCGGACAACCAGGACCAGGTGGAACCTATGGACGCTTTGTTAAAGGGAGTCCCCAACTGAGATTTAATAATCCCTTGGTGGCCGAATCTGCTGTTAATAATATTAGCATTAATCCCCCTCCTCCACCAAACGCACCAGGCTTGGTTCAACTCACCTATGAACCCCATTTGATCCAGCTTAATCCTTGGGCCTTAGAACCCGATACGAATTATACGATTACCATTGGCGCGGACTTAGAGGATCAATTCGGACAGAAGCTTGAAAATCCAGTAACCTTGCAATATGAAACCGGCAATGTAGCCGCAGACCTCTGGGTACAAACCGGATTAAATATTTTACCCAATACTCAAAATCTACAACTGGATATTTCCACTGTTAACCTTCCCGATGGGGGGTATCAAGCCGCATTTCGTCGCCTGGAACCGACAGATTTAGTCTATGTGGATTCCGCCTATCCCCAGGGAAATGGCAATGATATTTTACCTCCAGATCGTCAATGGAAATCCTATAAAGTTTCGGGCAAACAAAATCAAACGATTATTAATTCAGTCAACTTAAAATCCGAATTAGGCGGTGAATCGGGACTCTTAGCCTATGGCGTGAAAGCGAGAACCAATCCCTATGAAGACAATGGGGAACGGCGATGGAATACGCCCAAATATTACGGCTTAGTTGAACTGACAAACTTGGGTGTATTTGCCCAATGGTTTCCAGAGTCGGGTTTAGTGCGCGTGAATCACCTGGATAATGGGCAAGCTGTTCCTGGCGCTACGGTGGAGATTTATCCATCGAAATTAGGAGCAAAATCGAGACCAACATCCCAAGCTTGCGCCAGGGGAAAAACGGACAATTTAGGATTACTACAATTAACCGCCCAAGACTTGCGAACTTGTATGGGAGGCAGCCGTTTTTCCGAAGCACCAGAATTGCTCGTAATTGCCAAAGAAGGTGAAGATTGGGCGTTTACGCGCACTGAATCCTATAGTGGGGCTTATGGATATGGGATTTATGCCGATTGGGAAGACACAAAACCCGTTTCGAGGGGGACAATTTTTTCCGATCGCCAGCTCTATCAACCGGGAGAAAAAGCCGCGTTTACTGGAGTAGCCTACTATCTGGAAAAAGGAGACCTAAAAACAGACGCGCGAGCCAATTATCGGGTAGAACTTCAATACCCCAAAGGCAATGAAACGGACTTGGGAACCTATCAAACCAATCAATTTGGTACGTTTTCGGTTGAGTTTCCCTTAGAACCCACTCAGGAAATCGGCGAATATGTGATTCGCGCTCAAGGTTCTGGAATAACCTTAACCGGTAACTTTCAGGTGGCTGAATTTAAGCCACCGAACTTTAAGGTCGAAGTTGGCTTAAATCAAGAAGTAGCGCAACCCGGTGATTCTATCTCGGCGACAACGAGCAGTACTTATTTATTTGGCGCTCCCGTCATTGGTGGCAATGCCGAATATTATGTCACTCGTGGGCAAACCCAGTTTACGCCCCAGCAGTGGCAAGGGTATAGTTTTGGCCCCCAGTGGTTTTGGCCGGAAGAAGCGCCAGTCGTAGAAACAGAAGTGTTGCAAACTCGGAAAACCCTAGATGATGGGGGCGCAGGAATACAGCGGTTTACCTTAGATCGGGATCTACCTTATCCAATGACCTATCAAGTGGATGTATCGGTCTCTGATGTGTCGAACTTGTCGGTGAGTGATTCGCAAATCCTGACGGTATTACCCAGTGCCAATGTCATTGGTTTAAAGAGTAACTTTGTAGCGGATGCGGGGCAAGCATTTCCTGTGGAAGTGGTAGTTACGGATGCTCAAGGCAATGCCAAAGCAGGAGAGCGGGTGAGACTAGAGTTACAGAAAATGACCTATTCTAGCGTAACCCGTGTAGTCGAAGGGGGACGGAGCGATCGCACCCAAGTCGAGTATGAAACCGTTGGCGAAACCACTGTCAGATCCGATCAAACCCCCACCACGGCTGAACTCACGCCCCCGGACTCCGGTTCCTATCGCATCCGCGCTAACTTTGCGGGAAGTCAAAAGAGTGCCACTGCCACAGACTTGCAAATTTGGGCGACGGGAGGCAGTGGCGTACGTTGGGGTCGAGCTGATGAAGATAAACTAGAAATTAAACTGGACAAAGAGACCTACAAACCGGGAGATACAGCAACTGCGCTCATCCAATCTCCCTACGAACAAGGGCAACTCTACTTTGCCATTGTCCGCGATAAACCCCTGTTCCAAGCCCTGCAACCGGTTCAAGGCGGGGCCCCTCAAGTGCAGTTTGAAGTCACGCCAGAGATGTTACCCAATGCCGCATTTGAGGCAGTTTTGGTGCGTCAAGGAGAGTCGTTGGAGGCAGCAGCAACCGAGAACCTAGATAACTTGGTCAAAATCGGGTTTGCGCCTTTTCAGATTGATTTGAGCGATCGCCTTCTTACCGTTGACGTTAGCCCATCCAATGCCCAACTGCAACCGGGACAATCCCAAACCCTACAACTGCAACTCAGGGATAATACAGGTTCGCCAGTAGCGGGAGAACTCACCGTCATGGTCGTCAACGAAGCCATCTTACAACTGAGTGGCTATCGCGCCCCCAACCTCCTCGACACCGTATACGCCGAGCAACCCATTTCCACCCGGTTTAGCGATAACCGTCCCGATGTCGTCTTGCAACCCCAAGCCTCTCCCTTAGCTAAAGGTTGGGGGTATGGCGGTGGATTTTCTGCCGGAGGAGCCGACACCCGCACCCGTCGAGACTTCCAACCCCTAGCCTATTACAACAGTTCTGTCCTCACCAATAACCAAGGACAAGCCAGCGTCACGTTTACTTTACCCGATGACCTAACTACCTGGCGGGTGATGGTGGTTGCCAAAGATGGTAATCTGCGCTTCGGCAATGGAGAAACCACCTTTATCACCAGTCAGCCGATCCTCACTAATCCCATTTTGCCCCAATTTGTCCGACCTGGCGATCGGATCAATGCCGGTCTTTCCATCACCAATACCACGGAAAAGACCGGTAAAATAGACATTATTGGCTCTGTAACGGGAGGGTTAACCTTTGAATCTACCAACAACAGTATGGACTCCCGCCAAGTGAGAGTGAACGAGGGAACCCTCGGCGAACGGTTCCCTCTGGCGGTCAAGGAAGCAGGGACAGCGACAGTGACTTTTGCAACTAATTTTAATGGTGAACCTGTGGATGCCTTTGAAGTCCCCTTAGAGGTTAAACCCCTACAAATCACTGAGCGTGTGATTGAGTCGGGAACCAGCACCAATACGGTCACGCTACCGGTGAATGTAGCTCCCGATACGGCAATAGATACAGGAGGATTAGACATTAACCTCGCCAGTACCTTAATCCCCCAAATTCTCGCCCCGGCTCAACAGGTGTTTGCCGACAACCCCCTCCCGTTTGCTGAACCTATGGCGAGTCAATTGCTTATTGCAGCCAGTTTGCAACGCTTAAGCCGTCAATATGGGCAAGCGGCGAATGCCTTTAACCTCCCCCAAAAAACCAGTGAAGCTCTCAATCAACTCGCCAGTCTGCAACGAGAAGATGGCGGATTTAGTAGCTATCCAGGAGTTCGCCAGTCTAACCCTTATCTTACGCCCTACATGGCCGAGGCGATCGCCCAAGCCTCGAATGCAGGATTTTCCCCGGACGGTATCCAAGTTGACCCACTCAAATCCTATCTGCGAGACCTGTTAGCCGACCCCGAAAATGAGGATTTCTGTACCTCTGCTCTCTGTAAGAATACCCTGCGCCTAGAAACCCTGATCGCCTTAGCTGCGTGGGGAGATGTGCGAAATGAGTTCCTCTCAGATATCTACAGCGTCCGGACTGAATTCGATCCGGTGACGCAGATTAAATTAGCTCGCTATTTGTCCAATTTCCCTGAATGGAGGACAGAGAGCCAAAGCCTGTTTAATCAAATTCGCGAGTCCATCTATCAGACGGGACGCAGTGCAACGGTAAATTTACCGGAACGCTATCAATGGTTATCTTCTGCAACCATGGCTCAAGCAGAAGCCTTGCGCCTGTTCATTGCTCAAGATGCTTCTCCCGCAGAAACGGGACGCTTGTTAACCAGTCTTCTCTCTTTGCGTCGTAATGGCACTTGGGGCAGTACTTATAATAATGCCCAGGCCCTTGATGCTTTGGTCGCTTACGCGCAAACCGAAAGCACGCCCCCCAATTTTGGTGTTGGAGTCACCTTCGCTGGCGAAAATCTGGGCCAGACTCAGTTTCAAGGCTATCAGAATTCCACCTGGAATTTGAGCGTCCCCATGGCTCAGTTGCCCAAGGGAAATAGCGATCTGGTGTTAGAAAAATCTGGCGATGGAAATCTGCATTACTTAGTGTCCTATGGCTATCGCTTAACCGGCGAGCAACCGGGACGCTTAAATGGTCTGCGAGTAGTGCGTCAGGTGCGCCGAGCGAATGAGGATGAGGTGTTGCGAACGACGGGACTCTACGATCTAGAGCGACCTTTTGAGGTAAAAGCTGGTCAAGTGTTTGACGTGGGCTTAGAAATTATTACCGATCGCCCTGTAGATCATGTGGTGATTACCGATCCTCTCCCGGCGGGTTTTGAGGCGGTAAATACAGAGTTTGAGACGGCCAACCGAGCCATTCAAGCAGATGCTGATAGCTGGGAAATTGATTACCAACAGGTGTATAAAGACCGAGTGGTGGCTTATGGCGATCGCCTCACCCCTGGGATCTATGAGGTTCATTATTTGGCGCGATCGGTTACCCCCGGTTCCTATCTTTGGCCGGGAGCCGAAGCTCATTTACAATATGCTCCAGAGGAGTTTGGCCGCAATGCATCGTCTACGTTGCTCATCAGTAGTAATTAACCTGAGTTTTGGATAAGCTGAAATCCTTATTCTATTGTTGTCTGTAATTCCCATTCCTTGGTCAAAGAAGCGATCGCTTAACATACATTTTTTGTATTATCTCATCGTCACTCTCACCAGAGGGAATTTGAATTGAGGATAGGGGGATTCCTAATTCTTCCTCATCCTCTTCATCAAGAGAATGGAAAGGTAGATAATCATCTTGGAATAATTCTGAGTTTGCTTCCTCTTCACTTTTATACTTGTATCTATATCCTGTTGCGGATAACATTTCAGCCGTTCCATCTTCATATACTTGGATACGTGCCCAAAGTAAATCTGGAAATTCTGTATCGGCAAGCCACCAAGTTTCTTTAAGAACATTTGAATTCATTTCTCCTCCATATTTCTAATCAGAAAATGCCACAAACCGATCCCTACCCATCAGACCTTGATGATTGCGTAACCCAATGGTTTAAGATCGATCGCCTAATCTCAGAAATGTTCTGCCTTGATTTCCAGCGCGATCGAGTGGATGAAACCATTAAAAAGATTGAGAGCGAACTTCACAGAAAAGTACCGATCGCTTTGCGAAATTGGCTAGGATTTGCCCAATCTTCCTGGCAACTTGAACCCTTTGGGTTCACATTTCGGGACTCTCTTGAAGTTGCAAGGATGAGAGATTGCGAATCTTATCAAATTCTGTGTCAAGCTGAACAAGATATGAGCTGGGCGGTTAAGTATTCCGATTTTGACCTTGAAGATCCTTCAGTTTATCTCTATTATCTCGATTTTGAATCACCCAAGCCTCGTTTTGTTGAAGCGGGTCAGTGGTCACCCACTATAGCGAGCTTTATGCTGGACTACCTTTTTACCTACACTACTTCTTGGCATGGTGGTTTCTCCGTTGAGTTGGAGAAAATAGACCTTTCAGTCATTGAACAGGAAACGGGAGCGCTTCGCTCATTCGGTCATCTGAAGTGGAATTTTTGG
>NZ_CEZBFX010000076.1:0-23248 GCF_982964205.1 Roseofilum sp.
TATAAGTTAATTCCGGCAACAGTGGCAATACTGGCGATTCCAGTAATGGCGAATAATAAGCCTGCTAATGTGGCGGTGGCTCGGCGTGCGGTGCGTAGATTTTTCTGAAGGGCTTGATTGAGTTTGGCTTCGGTTAAGCGTCGCTGTTCGCGCTCTTTTTCTAGTTCGGCGATGAGTTGTTGGGATTGTTTTTGCCGGATGAAGGGAACGAGATAATCATGGACGAGTTGATAGCGTTTATCGGGAAAACCGGGAACTTGAAAAACTAAACCCGATCGCACCAAAATACTGAGGATGGAATCCAATCGTTCGTCTGTTAACTCTACCTCATTCTTCAGTTCTACGCGAGTTTTCAATGGGCGAGTATTATTTTCATCCGTGAGCAGATAGAGGAGAATCTTGACTAGGTTGGTATTATTCGGACCGCAGTCTTGGACAATTTCATCGAGAAAGCGCTCGACTAAGGCTTCTTTCGAGCCATATTTATTAAACTGGGCTAAGGTAGTGATATTCTCCGTTTGTAGTTGCGCTCCCACAATTTGTAGCTCGATGGGACGCACTTCCCCTAAATCTCTCGCCAAGTCTGCGACTAAGGCATCCATTAGGTCGGCATCCAGATAAAATTGGGAATTGGTGGTTAAGGTTTCAATCACCGATCGCGCATCATTAGGTGCTAAATTACCCAAATAATAGAGAATATTTTTGTCTAAAATATTGTTATTGATAATACCCAGATCGACCAGTCGGTTGCATTCGAGCAAATAATGCAGATAATCCTCGCGCAAGGAAAGAATGACTTTCACATAGGGAATATTCAGGCACTCCCCTAGAAACTGGAAAAAGGGCTTTCTATCCTGGGGATCTTTGTGAGCAAAAAAGAACTCCTCAAACTGATCGAAAATTAACACCGTCAGCCAATCGCGATCGCTCCCTTGCCGCAGTTGGTCTACAATGGCTTCAGCATCCTCTAAAATCGGTAAACTTGTTTGTGGTAAATGCTCGCAACCCCTCGGAAACTCTGCGCCAATTGTTTTCTCCCACTTACCATAAGATTGTACGAGAACCGGCAACACATCACGGGCTTCAATCACCTTCTCTCGTAACGCTGGCACTAATCCGGCTTGGACTAAGGAGCTTTTGCCCACCCCAGATTGTCCGTGAATAATCGTCAGTTTACAATCCGTGCGACCCATGCGACGAATCAAGCGCTGAATATCTTGCAGTCGTCCGGAAGCGGCAATTTCTGCGGTGACATTTAACTGTCCCTCTCGATGGGGAAGCGCCAAATGAGCTACCTGTCGTCTCACCTGCAACCGTCCCGCTCCCACAAATGCTCGCAACCCATACTGTTGCTCAATGGACTGCTTTTCCTGTTTAATTTCAAAAGCTTCTAGATACTCGCCAGCGTCGAATTTTAGCGATCGCAAACTCTCCAAAATGCGAATATACAATGGCGGGTCATGTTCTGGTAAACTCTCTCTACGAGCAAGTTCCAGATTCTCGACTGCCTCTGGAATCTGACGCAAGTCTTGCTGCGATCGGGCTAAAAGCAAGCGATAATAATTGCGATGATAGGCTTGATGCCAGCTCCAATCTAAACCGGAATCTGGCGCTGCTTCATTCAATTGCAACGCCTCTTGTGCATACTTTTGAGCTTCTTCTGGTTGCCCTTGAGCTAGAGCAACTTCAGCCAAAAAACCATAGCTGTGAGCTAGGCGTACAGAATCCCCATAGGTTTGATGTAAAGGAACCGCTTTCCGAGCAACAGCATTGAGTTCCTGCCACGCTCCTAGGCGCGTTAACACCTCTCCCATGGCATTAATAAACTTTTGCTGCAAATCCGGATGTTCTGCCTGTTGAAGAGCCTCCAAACAATTCTGGTAATGGTCTTTCGCCTGCCGACAAGCCTCCGCATACTCGTGGCGATGGAGCGTTGCATACTGCCGCCACCATAATCCCAAATAAAACAACAAACAGCCATAGTGCGTCCAATGGGTGGGTGAGGGATTATTGTCGATGACTTCTTGCCAACGCTGGCGACTGAGTTCATAACACTGCTTGGCGTTTTCCTTCTCGCCCGATGCATCCGCTTCTCGCCCCATCAAAAAATGTAAATTGGCATCTAGAGAAGCTTCCTGGGGCTGTGAGTGCTGCTGTAACTCCCGAAATGCCATTTCTAGCTCCGCGAGCCGCAAACAGCCCGCAGGAAGAGGAATTCGCTCGCGTTCAATAAATTTTCCCGCGCCTACCTCCAAAAGTGTCGGTAACACTGCGTCCACCGTTTGCTGTAGCGCCTCTAATAAACCCTCTGTCCCCAGTTCAAATTTAATCGGAATGGCTGCCCAACTCTTAAAATCAGGGGCAAACCGAGTCAATTTCTGCAAAATCAGATCGTTCACCCACAGCACCAGGGGAAAGGTAAAATTTTGACGAAACTCTTCCCGCACCTGATTGGTAGGATTGAGGATTTTTTCCACCGCATCGATGGACTCTAAGCCAAATACCAGTAACCCTTGAGGCTGTTCCTGCTGCAAACGATCCTGAATGGCGGTATACAGGGTTTTCACCGAGGGCGGCAATTGAAATTCCTGCAACGGCACACAGCAGGAGTCTTGCAGACGTTCAACCATTTCTGCGGTCAAAACCTGATAGTTACTGCGGACTAAAATGAGGGAAAAATGACCTTGAGAATGGGCGATCGCCCGTGATAGTGTTTTTAAGGCGCGATCGTTAACAGAATTGGACTCAGTGCTAGTGGTCGTCATACCCTCATCTTGGCTGGAATTTCTTGGATTCGGCGATCGCGGGATTAATCCCAAACCAACGCCCCTCTTGATCTCGATACTCTAATAAAAACAAACTTCGCAACAAGATTTCATATTCCTCTTTTCCCTGCACAATATCGTGATGTTGGATTACATGATGCAGCAGTTCCCATTCGTCATCTTTAATGGCTGCCACCATATCATCCCGATATTCCCGAATCACTCGCTCTAAATTGTCTCGTTGAATTGGGGGGTCATCTTCTTGCAAGCAGCTATACAACAATACTAATAAATTTCTCACATGACCGCCACTAATTTGACACAGTCGGTCTAAGGTTTCGGACGTATCAAAAAGTTCTAGCACCAGAGGTTCTCGCTCTTGCAGAGGGAGATGGGGAAACCCTCGTGCCAGAACCATTTGTCGTAGCAATTTCATCCCTTCTAGACGAGGGCTTCCATCTCGATATGTCGCGGCAACCATTGGTAATACCAGGGGTTTCACACCAAAGCGATTGGTGAGAGAACTGAATTCATTAGAAAAAAGTAGCACTAAAGGCATGGTATATACCATATGGCAATTTAACTGTTTCAACTGTTCTCCGCGATCGATAAACAGGTATTCCGGTTGAGAGCGTCCCGAACTTTTCGGAGAAATATCCACCCGGTCTAAATTATCAACAATGACCACTAATCCTTTTTTACCTTTCTTTTTCAATGCTTCCGTGGCTTGCCCCATAATTTCTTGATTAATGGCATCGAGAATACTTGCTGTTCGCGGTTCTAAATATTGTCGTAACTGACTCCGCAGTCGTGGACTTGCCTTCGCTTTTGCCGTAATTCTACCAATCCCTAATCGCAGAGAAATGCCGGCTTCAGGCAAAAATTCAATTGGAGCCTTTAAAAAGTCTTCAATCTCATGAAATAATTTGATAAAGTAATTGGGCTGAAGATAAATATTAGCGGTTTCCAAACTACTGGTGATTTGCTGCGTGATCGCCAGTAAAATATCGCTAATGTCCACATCTGCCATATCCAGATCGGCGCTGGACTCAAAGTAAACCACATGGAAACCCTTCTCTTCTAATTGGGTTTTGAGCCGAAATAATTCTGTCGATTTTCCACAGCCAATATGTCCCGTAAACAATTGGCAGGTTGCCTGTTCTGCTTGGTGGGTAATAGTTCGTTGCAAACGACGAATCACATTGCCGCCGCGAACCGGTGAAAAATCAATATAATATCGACGGTCTTCCGGTTGACCGATTTTCAATGTCTTGCTAGGATTACATGCATTAAAGAATTGAATCAGATCTAAATTCATAGGAATTTATCGCAATTTGCTCTACAATTCGTTACGTCAATAGCGGTTTTTGAAGATAGCCAAAATAGCTCAAAGCTATTGTTAACTTTGCCATTCCTTCACTACATTATTCAATCCACAAAAACTGTACACCTAATTCAAATCCCACTAACACATCCTCTCCGGAAAGAATTTGGGGTTGATGGAGAATTTGCACCGGTTGATTAGGACGATAGATTCCCACTCGCTTGCCTTTGGGGTCTAATAACCAGCCTAAACGACAACCATTGGCTTGATATTCTTCCATTTTTCGCACTCCTGCTGTCCAAGAGTCGGAAGGGGACAGTAGCTCGATGACAAAATCGGGACATAGGGGCAAAAAGCCTTTGCGCTCTTGGGGAGTGAGAGCATTCCATTTTTCTAAGGGTATCCAGGAAACATCCGGAGAGCGATCGCCCCCTGATGGCAGTTCAAACCCAGTCGAGGAGTCACAAATCACACCAGCTTTTTGCTGACGGTTCCAAAGACCTACTTCTATAATTAGTTCAGAATTCCAAGAGCCAGTTTCTCCACCCGTTGGGGACATGATAATGAGTTCTCCTTGAGGACTTCGTTCTAATTTGCGATCGCGGTTAGCAGCGCAGAGCTTGCGGAACTCACTGCGGGTTAAAGTGGCGATCGGGCTGAGGTCGAGGGTTAGAGCAGCCATAGTTCACGAACCAGAGTAAAAAGTAGTACTGAGTTCAGGATAGCAGCGATCGCCGGAAAACGTTATAGTTAAATCAACTTCAGTAAGATAGCCCCTCACCCCTATGACGAACGTTCAAATTCCCTGGACATCAGCCGATTTAGAACTGTTGCCCGATAACAATAACCGGTATGAAATTATCAATGGAGAATTGTATATGACCCACGCCCCCCATTGGAAACATCAAAAGACCATTGGCAAAATTTGCACAGCCCTAGAAAACTGGTCAAGCGAAGCGGGATTGGGTGAAGTAATCTTCAATCCAGGGCTGATCTTTACTGACACCGATAATGTTATCCCCGATCTGGTTTGGATGACGAATGAGAGGTTAAACAACTGTGTGGATGAATCGGGTCATTTTATCGCGGCTCCAGAGTTAGTGGTTGAAGTGTTATCAGAAAGTAAAGCTGATGTTCGTCGGGATAAAGAAAGCAAGTTAAAATTATATTCTAATCAAGGTGTTCGGGAATATTGGATTGTAGACTGGCGATTAAAGACAGTAGAAGTTTATCAACGGGAACAAGCAAAGTTGGGATTAGTGATGACCTTATTAGAGGAAGATGAGATAACATCTCCTTTGCTTCCTGATTTTTCTTGCAAAGTCAATAACTTTTTTACATAAGCGATCGCACAAAACTCAGTCATAAATGTTCAACTAGAAGAATTGCACCAAAAAATTGGTAGTGCAATACAACAAATCCGAGAAGGTAAGGTCAGAGATGGCGAACTTGTGTTCGAGTAATTACAAGCGAGATTGCGAGATGAATATGGGTTAACGTAATGGGAAGTTATCAATTTTCAGAAGAAGCGATCGCCTGTAGGGGCGGGTTCGCCAACGATTTACAATACCAACCCATAACCTCTGTAAACCCGCCCTAACTCCACCCAACAGCCAGCAATCGGGCGGGTTTACAACATTGATTTTTAAGTGGCGTAAATAGGAACTAAAATATTGTATAGCATTTCTCAAATAAATGAGGTACAATAAAAAGTGTGCTTTCATTTACCAGTTTTTTACTCCTCTCTTCTATGGTTAGGGTAAAAACATCAGTTCGCTGCGGAGAATTTGTTCTGCTTCGGCGATCGTGCTAACTCCCCGTTCAGTTAATAATTTATTCAGCTCAGGATCGGTGCTAAAACGACTGCCTTGATTAAAGTAGACCGTAGTTACTGGAAAAGGCTCAGATCCCCTGGGTCCAGCACCAATGATATACTCAGCAACGACGATAATATCTGGTTCTGAACCATCAAAGTCAATTTCCTGGAAAGATACAGCTTCTAAACTCCACAAAATCCAAGATTCTGCATGGGAGTTTTGCGGTAAAGTGTGAATAACTTCACCATTAGGCTGCATAACATGAAATTCCAAGCTATTATTAAACTCCGTGGAGACAAAAGCAACATCGCCTAACCCTCGAAAACCGAGCCAAAAACTTTGGTCAATAATAATTTCGCGATCGGGTAATGAATCGTGCAATAACAAATTGCGCTCCACCCAACCCAGTTCCGCAGGATTAAGCAGTCTAGGTCGAGTAAGATTCTTGGAGATTTGGGCAATTTCTGGCAAGGGTTCTGTCCTGCTATCAGCGGCAAAGCCCACACCTACAAGCACCATAAATAAGATCAACTGAAACAGTTTTAATCGGTTCATTATTATCTCCCTTTCTACTCTTCTATTTTAGACTGATGCCAAAAATAGACTACATTGTTTACCAATATCCCCTGGCATGGTACGCAAATAAATGAGGGCCGTCTGCAAGTAATGAACAAGTGTTCTCCAATGAGAATCAAGTCAGGATTTGCCCTGATTGTCGATGATACTGGGCATCGTAAAAGCGGCCACTTTACCAGTGGAGTCGGACGGCAATATCTGGGAGAAATTGGAAAAACAGACAATCGAATAGTGGCTGTAACTACCCATTTGTACAATGGGCGAAAAAGCGCACCCTTAGATGTAGAATTATGTCAACATGGAAGTTGATTTTTGCGTCAATTATCTGTAGCAACCCTCTCAGGATATAAGGTGGGCAGGGCTAAAGTTGTCGAAAGTGACTCAATAGCTCATCCTCCTGTCCACCCTACGATGATTTCAATTCCTAATTTTCGACTCTAATCGATATTCATGTCCGGGGAACACTTCAATTTGGTCTTGCCCTGCATTAGTGGTTTCCACACAGACAAACCGAAGATAGCCATCATCGCTTAAATCGGCAAATTTAGCAGCTTTCTCAGACCAAGGATTCCAGACGACAGCGCTGCTACTCCCTTTAGAAAGGATCTGAATCTGGCGTTTCCAGGTGGAATCATCAATCGCTAACTTAGGCGGAACGTTCATGTAAATGCGATCGACTTCTGAGTCAATTTCTACCACTCCAGCTTGAGATTTTTGCGCTCCACCATCGACTTTATCAATATATTCTGTTCTATCTAAGCCCAAAATCCTGACTCCATCAATATTGCCGACCTGGAAATAGGTATGTAAGGCTTGGGTAATTGTAAAGGGTTCATTCCCTCGGTTGCGAGTAATTAAACCCACGGTTAAGGTATCACCGACGACAATATCAACGATCAATTCCCAAGCATGGGGCCAAAGTTTACGAGTTTCTGGGGTATCGGTTAATCCTAACTGGATTTGGGTTTCTCCTTCTGGAGTGGTTGCGGTGGACAAAACTGACCAAAACCGATTGCGTACAAACCCGTGACTGGGAAGTTTTGAATCTTCTGGATGGGGACCAAACCATGGCCAGCAAACGGGAATTCCACCGCGCAGTCCTTTTCCCGCTTGGATGCGTGCGGTTTCGCTCAGAAACAGGAGATCCTCCGCTTCAGTCATGGGTTGAAAGGAGAGGACATGACCTCCATAAAGGGCAATGGTAGCTTTGGCGAAGTTATTCTCAATTTGGATAATGGGAAAGCCTTCTACTTCTTCAGGAACCGATATAATGCGATCGGGTGGGAACTCGGTTGTGCCATCAATAAATTTGAGTTGGCCGTCAATTGCATAGCGATCGTTGAGTTGATTAATCATAAAATAAACCTGATAATTGAGTCTCAAATGTACCTAGCCGCTTGGCTTTTTATTCCCTCATTATCCATCAATCATGCTTCATGGTAAATGCTAATTCTATACCGACCGGATTAACGGACGATCGCGTGGAAAGTCTCTATCGGTCAGGCTTGCATAATAATGTTAGTTTACCCAATAGTCGCTCCTATCAAGATATTTTACGCGAAACCGTGTTTACCTTCATTAATGGGGTATTCTTTTCGATTTTTATGCTGCTAATTTCCCTGGGACGCTACAGCGATGGAGCGATTGTGATTGCGGTGTTGTTTAGTGCAGTGATGGTGAGTGTCTGTCAGGAAATTTGGGCGAAACGCAAGTTAGATCGGGTAGCGTTGTTAACTCGTCCGCGATCGCGGGTGATGCGCAATGGTGAAGAATGCACCCTCGATCCTCGTGAACTGGTTCAGGGAGATGTATTGCATCTGGTTCCTGGAGAGCAAATCATCCTTGATGGGGAGGTGTTGCAGGGACAAATTGAGGTGGATGAGTCTCTGTTAACGGGGGAAAGTGATGCCATTGTCAAAAAACCGGGCGATCGCCTGCTCTCTGGCACGTTTTGCATTAGCGGCAATGGGTATTATGAAGCACAACAGGTGGGGAAGGAAACCCTCGCTTATCGTCTGGCTTCGGGGGCTAGGGCGGTGCGACAGGTGTATACTCCTTTACAGGATCGGATTAATCTGGTGATTCGCATCTTTATCTTGGTGGCTGGATTTCTGTGGATTTTAGTGGCGATCGCCGTTCTCAGCCGTACCTTATCGGTGAGCGATGGGGTGCAAAAAGCGGCGGTAATCTCTAGTTTAGTGCCTGCGGGCCTCTATTTATCGATTACTTTAGCCTATGCTCTGGGAGCGGTGCGGATGCTAGATCGAGATATTCTGATTCAACAGGCGAATTCTGTGGAATCCCTGAGCCATGTGGAAATTCTCTGTTTGGATAAGACGGGAACGCTAACCGCGAATCAAATTGAAGTGCATCAGTTAGAGGCAATTGATGGCGAAACAGAGCGTCTAGAGCAGGTTTTAGGCGTTTATGCCGCGAGTTCGACGACTCAAAACGCTACGAGTGAGGCGATCGCTCATTATTCTCCCCATTCCCCACAACCCGTTAAGGAGGAAGTTCCCTTTACTTCTGCACGCAAGTGGAGCGGGTGTGTTTTTGCTCCTGGGGCGGTACAAGGAACCTATGTGTTAGGCGCTCCGGATATCCTAGCGCGTTCGATTCCCCTTTCCGAGAATATCGGGGAAACGATTCACCAGTGGACGGAACAAGGCTATCGCGTCTTGCTGTTTGCAGGTTCTCCAGAGATTATCAACCTTTACGATACTCCTTTGGAGTCGCTTCGCGAACGCGACAATACGCCCACGATTCCCCCTACCCTCGCCCCTTTGGGATTGGTCATTTTAGGAGATAAATTGCGTCCGGGAGTGTTAGAAACGCTGCAAGGATTTCAACAAGCGGGGGTGCAACTGAAGATTATTTCGGGAGATTATCCGCAGACGGTACAGGCGATCGCCCGTCAGGTTGGATTAGAGGGCAACTTGGCAATGATTTCGGGAGCGGAGTTAGCCCAAATTGAGCCGCAAAAATGGCCGCAAGTCGTTCAAGACTATACCATTTTTGGGCGCATTACTCCCGATCAAAAAGCGCAATTGGTGAAAGAATTGCGGCAAAAAGGAATTTATGTAGCCATGATTGGGGATGGAGTGAATGATGTTTTATCCCTGAAACAAGCGAATTTGGGGATAGCCATGGAAAGTGGCAGTAAAGCAACCAAAGCAGTGGCAGATTTGGTGTTATTAAAAGATTCCTTTGTATCTCTCCCCTTTGCACTGTTGGAAGGGCAACGAATTCAAAACGGAATTCAGGATGTATTGAAGTTATTTATTATCCGTATTTTTTCCTTTACGTTACTCATTTTAGCCACAGGTCAAGTGATTGGCACATTTCCCTTATTGAATAAACATAGCGCTTTGGTGACTGCGCTTTCTGTCGGCTTTCCAACCATGAGTTTGCCCATTTATGCCAAACCAGGAGGGGAACAGGGTAGAAATCCGATCCGTTCTTTATTCCGGTTTATTTTACCTGCCACATTATCAGTAACCTTAGCTGGATTAATCGTTTATTTAGGTTATTTAGTTACCAGTGTTTGGCGAGCCGTGAGTCAGGGTGGAATGGTGATTGTCGATAATGAATTATTAGCTATTCCGCGCAGCGCGTTAGTCACCCTCTTAATCTTCTGCGGCTTAACGTTAATGCTATTTCTCAAACCCCCAACGCGGTTTTGGGTAGCGGTGGAACCCCTGAGCGGAGATTGGCGATATACGAGGGTAGCAGTGAGTTTGTTGGGGTTATATGCGGTTATTTTGGCGATCGCCCCCGTGAGAAGATTCTTTGACTTGACGCTATTATCAGCATCAGATTACGCCTTTATTCTGGCGATCGTTTTGCTGTGGATGTATCTCCTGCGCCTCACCTGGCGACGGCAATGGTTAGAGCGTTTTTTGGGGAAATTCCATTAATCGAATGATAATAAAAGCGAGTGCTAAACCGTTTTAGTTGTGCTAGAATCCCTGCAAGCATAAAACGGATTGGTAAACTACCGGCTTACACTCAGGGCGCATTCTACTCTTCAAAAAATTGATAATTACTATTCTGAGGAATCTATTATGAACAGTTTCTGCAAAGTTGCAACGGGTTCTATCATCTCTGGATTGATTCTTTCTGGACTTACTTTGGCATCAAATTCAGCTAGTGCATTTACACTCTATGATGCAACTGCTGATTTTTCAGCAGACAGCAACCAAGATGTAAACGGGGTATGGAGCTACCGACGAGGTTTAAATTCCTCAGTCCTGTTAAATAGCGTTCAAACAGATAACAACCGCATTAGATGGCAAGGAAACTATTCTTCTCAGTATGGAAATTTTCCGTACATTATTAAGAATACGTCTGGGGGAAATTTACCTTATAATTGGACACCAGATCTGTTAAACATGCACCCATCTATTAACGGTACTAAGTCTGTTCTTCGTTGGACAGCTCCAACTACAGGAGAGTGGCAAGTGTTCGGACACTTTCGGAAAATCA
Organism: Roseofilum sp.; assembly: GCF_982964205.1. Classification (NCBI taxonomy): domain Bacteria; kingdom Bacillati; phylum Cyanobacteriota; class Cyanophyceae; order Desertifilales; family Desertifilaceae; genus Roseofilum; species Roseofilum sp. Next base: position 10,968 of record NZ_CEZBFX010000076.1, read on the forward strand.
CAAACGCTACTTCTGACGTAAGTATCTGGCATGGATTGGACAATATATTCAGTGGTTATGTAAACGGCAGACAAAACTCCAACCCCATATCCTTCGATATCAATGTTTTTGCAGAAGCTGGTGACATCATTGAGTTTGCTGTCGGTCATGGCGGAAACGGATGGGCAGCAGATTCAGTTGGTTTATCTGCTAAGATTAAGTCCGTTCAAGCAGAGTCAGTACCAGAACCCGGACTAGGAGTATTATCTATCTTAGGAGTAGTTACAACAATTGGATTGGGAAGGGCACGTAAACGGATAAAAGCTTAAATCCCTTTATCCTACTTCTTGGCGATCGCCGATGGGGAGGCGATCGCTTCTTCCCTAGCTACCCCCTATGACTTTCCATATAACTGCGCAAAAGTGAGTTGAGGTATTGCGCAAGTCTTTTCCGTTCATACTGCATTAAAGTGTGGAGATCGCGAACTCACGTCATCTGTATTTTCCATTCTAGGCGATCGCCCTAGGGATGCCCAGCTATTTCTATGATGTCATGTCTGTCGGAGGAGGATGTCGCCCCAATAACTCCTCTTCTACTCGAATTGCCAACATAGTCGGTCGATTCAAATGCAGAGCGTTTACTGTTGCTCGACCTGTTGGGGTTAACCCAATCACCTCCACACCGTTCCAGGCAAAGTGATCGTGCCATCTCTGTTGACGAGGATTAAAAATATTTACAACTTCCCCTGTTTCTGAATCCTTAATTTGTTGCCTTGCGCCTTTCCGAAGCGAACATGAAACACAAGCAAGTGCTAAATTATCTGATGTAGTTTCACCTCCTGCAACCACAGGAATAATATGGTCAATGTGAAAGGTTGCCACTTGACCGACCTGAGAAATACCACAATACTCACATCGATTTTGGGCCCGTTGAATAACCAATTGACGAAGGCTAGTAGGAATTTTAGTCATTCGATGATTACCGACTCACCCGTGTTGACCGTAACTGGAGTAAGGATAAAAACTCTACCAGTTCAACCAGTCCCTCCGCTTCCTGTCGTTCCTCTGAAGACAGAAGATAACCCTCATCCTGACAATCTAAGAGGAATTGCAAGCGATTGTGAACTGCTACTGGCAGTTGAAACTGAGTTAATTCTAGAGGAATTTCAACAATTTCAGGCATAGATTTGATCGGTCTCAATTGGTTTTAGCCGTGATACGATATCAGATCATCCCCATCCCTATTCTGCGTCCTTTCTAAATCGCTCTAATAGCTCTTCGCGAGACAATTGTAGCAACAGGGGCGTAAACTCATCTGATGGCAGGGTGGCAATTTCCTCCACAATAGTCAGCAGTTCCTCCTCCACTTCTCCAAAACGGACTCGTAGAAGATTAGTAACGAAACGGAGTTTTTCCTGTTGTCGTGTTTCTTCTTGCAGTTGAGCGATCGCCTCTTCGTACAGTTGAGCTAGAGTCACGATTAGCACCTCCTCATCTGGATCGGCTTCTGGGTTTTGCCGTAGAGCTAAAACCGCTAAAAAATGGCATACCAATTCTATCACATTCCCTCGCCAGCGATGGGTTTGCGGCAGGCTTTCCAATTCTTGAATGGCTTGTTGTTGAACTGTTCCTCTTCCCAGAAGTCTCAACCATAGAGTTTCTGGAGTTCTCGGCAATTGATGGATAACGATGATAGCACTTTTATACAGATCCCTTAAATAGTAGATTCCTGGCGGGCTATTTTCTGCCTCCTTTGCACGAGCATTATCTAGCAAATTTTTGGATATGGACAGAATTATATTATACTTACTTACCGCCACGATCCTTGCTCGCACTCTAACAAGCGATTTAAGATCGCTAAATCTTCTTCGCGATCGCTCTGACGGACTTTATCTTCCATCCCCACATTCACCAGCTCTAGCATTAATCGCACTGCCAAGGCTTCTTGCACTTCATCTTCTAGGGTTTCTGGATTAATATCTTCTAAGTTTTCCAGATAAGACTTGAGATGATTCCATTCAAATGTCTCCATCAGTTGATTAATCACATAAACTTGCTCAGGACGAGCGGTTTTCATCACCGTAGCGATCGGTTCTTTTAAAATGGCTTGAATCTCTGCTTCTGATGCCTTTTGCCGTAGCCAATTTTCCGAAGTAGATAGGGGCAAATCGATCGATTTATTGTCTACTTTCGCGAAGGCATGGGCTTCCCTATAGGAAATACGACCATCCTGGTTATAATCCGCAGAAGGGGCATTTTCTCCCGTGCGCTTCTGACCACTTAAACCGGCAAAAAAGCTAGAGCTATAGTCCACATAATCTGCTTCATTCACTTCTGGGGTGCAACCGACCGAAGGTAAAGTTTCTACGGTGGCAAAAAAACCGCATCGAGTCTGCGGGGCAACTGGATTCTCTGAATTTCCCCCTTCATAAATCATATTGGCAAAGGAGCCAGAATAGCATTGAGCCATCATCATAACTACAGGCTTTTCGGCGGGCATGAGGTCTAACAATTGGGTAAACTCTTGCACGCTGACTTGTTGACGATCCCACAATAAAAGCGTATTATTCTCAGTGTTTTCTTGATTTTGTAAGCCGTGGCCAGTAAAATAGAGAAACAAGCCTCGATCGAGAGATTGGGCGAGGGGCGCTTGAAACCAATTGGTCAAGTTTTTTAAGGTGGAAGAACCGTTTAAGAAGGGGATTTGAGGAACTTTGAATTTTTCTTCCTGATTCTCATCTAAATAACGTACAGTAAGCTGTCCATTATTTCCATTGGCAAAGAAAAAATCAGCATCCTGTTCTGGGTTGTAGCCCAAATATTTCAGCACTCGTTGAAAATAAAGGACGTTTTTTTCTAGGGCAATTTCGTTAGTGGCAGGATTTGCACCACCCGCAACCACCAGAAAATTGGGGGGCTGACTCAGAGATTGGCAAGTTGATGAAGTAGAAACAGGTGCAGAATAGGGGGGAAAAACGGCCAGTGCCGATAAACTGGTTAGGGTAGCAGACAATAGATGAAACCAAAACATAACCGGAAACTCTGAGCAAACGATGAATAAGTTCCATTGTGCCCAAAATTGTCCAGACGAGGGAACCCGATCGCCGGAAGGAATGAGCCAAAGCCTGTAGGATAGTAAAGGACTTGCTGATGGAACTCGATAATGACCGATCGCCGATCGCCCGAAAATAAGGAAAATCCCTATTTCAAGCGCCTACAGCTCTATGTGTACCTCACCCCCGTCGTCGGATTTGTCCCCGCTCTATGGACGCTCTACCAGAAAAAAGGCGATCGCCAAATCCAACTCACCTGCCGTTTAGCCGTTGTTCTTGCCCTCAGTTGGGCGATCGCCATTAGTCTACTCAACACCAGCGCCAACGCTTCCGAATCCCTGCATCTTCCCCTGCTAATCACCAGCAGTACCATCACCTCCGGCTACTTTTTCCTTAATATTTGGTTAATGGTTCGCCTGTGGAGACACCAAAACATTTGCATTCCAGGCATTTCTGAACTCGGCGATCGCTTACCCTAACCGGAACAAAAACCTACTCTAACATTCACCAGGTATCAACCAGTGGTGAGAAAGGCAATAATATGTAACAATTGCCGCTGAATCCCAAATCAGAAGAGTCCCAACCTCTTCTCATTATTTCTAATTAAAGTGTGAGGAAACCTGTGTCCATTCATCAAAGCTCCGATCGCAAGACCCCCTTCAAATCCTACCCCCAACCCGTCCCCAGACCCCTTGGGAGTGGTTTGCGATGGCTCTCCATTGGACTAGGACTAACGGGTATTGCCCTATTATCAGCCACGGCTGGGGCCCTGTTAGCCGTCTCTTTAATTAGCACCCCCCTAATGCAAAGCAGACTCACTCCAGAAGAAGCTGCCGTTTTTGGTCAAGGGGAAAAAATCTCTTCCGGTAACAACCTCCAACTCCCCGAACTCACCCGCCCCGTCAACATTATGATTCTAGGGGTAAAAGTCCTCACCTCCGATGTAGACACCCCTCCCGAAGAAATCGCCGATTTAGGATACCACGCCCTCGTCAACTCCTTTGAAGGTCTCAGCGATACCATGCTCATGCTGCGGTTTGAGCCAACCACAAATAAAGTCACCCTCCTTTCCATTCCTCGTGACACCCGCACCTGGGTCGAAGGCCATGGTCTAGTCAAAATCAACGCAGCCAACTACCATGGTGGCCCAGCCCTCACTGCCAGTTCCATCAGCGAACTACTCGGAGGCGTAGGAATTGACCGCTATGTTCGCATCAACGTCCAAGGTATTGAAAAACTGATTGATGCTTTGGGTGGAGTCACGGTTCATGTGCCCAAGGACATGAAATACCAAGATGATAGCCAACATCTCTACATCAATCTCAAAGCTGGAACTCAACACCTAAACGGTGCTCAAGCTCTACAATTTTTGCGCTACCGCTACGATAATTTAGGCGATATTGGGCGCATTCAACGGCAACAGATGTTCTTACGAGCAATGACGGAACAAACCCTCAGTCCAGCCACCCTGAGCAGATTACCCAAAATTTTATCGGTTATTCGCTCCCATATTGACACCAACTTAAGCGTAGAAGAATTATTAGCCCTAGCCAACTTTGCTGGGCAAACCGATCGCTCTAAAATGCAGATGTTACTCTTACCCGGGCGATTTAGCGAACTAGAAGAATTTGATGCCAGTTATTGGGTTCCGAATTACGGTAGTATTGACTCGCTCATGGCCGAGCATTTTGATTTTGGCTATGAAGCCTATGACGACTATACCGATTATGAGATCGATCCGACCCAATTGGCGATCGCCATTCAAGACACCACCGGCCAACTCGAATCCGTCGATCAACTCTTCATTTGGTTAGAAGCCCAAGGCTACTATAACCTCTATTCTACTAATTCCTGGAGCGATCCCCTCACTACCACCCGCATTATTGCCCAAGACGGCAATATCGAAAGCGCCAGAGCCATTCGTAACGTCCTCGGGTTTGGAGAAGTCCGTGTTGAAAGCACCGGTAGTTTACAATCCGATGTCACCATTCAACTCGGCCAAGACTGGTTAACGCAAATGGCAACAGAATCAAGGATCGACTCTACCCCCTATTCTGAATGGCAATCCTATTAGAGGAGATAGAGGGACGCAGTGAAATTGAAAATTCTCTATTGCCTATTGCCTAGCTAATTACCCATTAACCATGACCCACTACTGCTGTATTGTAATAAAGAGGTGAAAAACGCCCACCCATCTGATCAAACTCCTACGGAACTCTCTATGGCTATTGGATATCTTGCCTTTGTTCTTCATGCCCACCTTCCCTTTGTCCGTCATCCAGAAAGTAACTATGTCTTAGAGGAAGAATGGCTCTACGAGGCAATTACAGAAACCTATATTCCCTTAATTCATATTTTTGAAGGACTCAAACGGGATGGGGTAGACTTCAAACTAACCATGAGCTTGACTCCTCCACTTGTCTCCATGCTCATGGACCCCCTCCTACAAAAACGCTATGACCACCATTTAGCCCAACTCCAAGAATTAATTGAAAAAGAAATCGATCGCTACAAATATCACGGTCACCTCAAATATTTAGCAGAATTTTATGCCCAAGAATTTGCCAATACTCGCGCCACTTGGGAGAGATATCAAGGCAACTTAATTACCGCCTTTAAGCAATTTCAGGATAGTAATAATCTCGACATTATCACCTGTGGTGCAACCCATGGTTACTTCCCCTTAATGAGAAGGCGGCCAGAAACCGTTTGGGCACAAATTAAAGTCGCTTGCGATCATTATCAAGATATCTTTGGTCAGCTTCCTAGGGGAATTTGGTTACCCGAATGTGCCTATTATGAAGGTGTAGAAGAACTGCTAGCCGATGCTGGACTGCGCTATTTTCTCATTGATGGTCATGGGATTATGTATGCTCGTCCCCGTCCTCGATTTGGAACCTATGCCCCCATTTTCACCGAGACTGGAGTAGCCGCTTTTGGCCGCGATCATGAATCCTCTCAACAAGTGTGGTCCTCTCAAGTGGGTTATCCAGGAGCGCCAGAATATCGAGAATTTTATAAAGACTTGGGATGGGAAGCAGAATATGAATATATTAAACCTTACATTTTACCCAATGGACAACGGAAAAATATTGGTATTAAATATCATAAAATTAGTGGTCGAGGCTTAGGATTATCAGAAAAAGAACTCTACGATCCCTATTGGGCAAAAGAAAAAACGGCTGAACATGCCGGAAACTTCATGTTTAATCGGGAATATCAAGTGCAACATCTGCACCGCATTATGCAACGTCCGCCGATTATTTTATCGCCCTACGACGCGGAATTATTTGGCCATTGGTGGTATGAAGGACCTTGGTTTTTAGATTATCTGTATCGCAAAACTTGGTTCGATCAAAGCACCTATGCGATGACCCATTTATCGGATTATTTAAATGACTATCCTACCCAACAAGTGTGCCGTCCTGCCCAGTCAAGTTGGGGTTATAAAGGATTTCATGAATATTGGTTGAATGAAACCAATAGTTGGATTTATCCCCACTTACATAAGGCAGCCGATCGCATGGTAGAGTTAAGCATACGTGAAGGAGGCGATCGCCTCGAAGAACGAGCCATTAACCAATGTGCCAGGGAACTCCTGTTAGCCCAATCTTCAGACTGGGCGTTCATTATGCGTAGCGGAACCATGGTTCCCTATGCCAACCGGCGCACCAAATCCCATTTGATGCGCTTTAATAAAATCTATGACGATGTGATAGCTGGAACGATTGATAGTGGTTGGCTAGAAAAGGTCGAGCATATGGATAATATCTTCCCCAACATTGACTATCGGGTATATCGTCCGCTCTAGGGTAACGCGTCAAAAAGTGCAATATAGGGCAAACTTAACCCTCTTCTGTTGATTAAAGAAGTTTTAGACGAAGGTTTAATTGAGGAAGTGTGAAACGCACCATTGGCAACCGATACAACGATCATGGCTATGACCTTAGTAGATGTCCTTCTTGAAGATGGACTTTATAACCGTTTAGATATTACTCCGGAACAACTGGCTGATTTTTGCCAGCGCTGGAGTATTGTGGAATTGGCTTTGTTTGGTTCAATTCTGCGAGAGGATTTTAACGAGGGGAGTGATATCGATTTTTTAGTGGTTTTTGACCATCGCCGCAGAGCGCAGATGAGTTTAATCGATTTGGTGACGATAGAATATGAGCTTGAAGATTGGCTGGGGCGTAAGGTGGATCTGATTGAGAAATGCTCGGTTATCGAGAGCCATAATTGGATTCGTCGCCAGAATATTTTAAGTACAGCACGGATTATCTATGAGTCGGGACGAATCCTATTTGCTTGATATCGCGAAATTCTGTCGGACTATTCTCCGATTAACTGAGAATATGACTCAAGCTGATTTTGAGGGTGACGAAAGAACTCAACTTGCAGTTTTGTATGAAATTACGATTATTGGTGAAGTAGTCAAACGTCTTTCTTCAGAGTTTTGCGATCGCCATTCGGCGGTAGAGTGGAGACAAATTGCTGGGATGCGCGATCGCCTAATTCACGACTATGATGAGGTGAAGCTTGATTTAGTGTGGCAAGTGGTTCAAACGAATATTCCTGAATTATTAGAGTACATTATTCCACTCTTACCAGAGCGATCGCCTGGAGGTTAATTTACCATGCAATCTGGCGATCGCTCCAGGGTGTTTTGCATAGGGTAACGTTATGATACAAGGAATACTCTAAATTGCGATCGCTACCATTCTTATGGCTGTTACTTTAAGTGCAGAACAAACCCAACTTTTAACGTCATTAGTGCAACAAGGTCGATATCCTTCATTGCAAGATGCTTTAGATACAGCCCTAATGCTTCTGGTTGATGAAACCGAACTCGAAGAACCAGAAGACAATCCACAATACTTACAATGGCTGGAGCAAACCCGACACAAAGTTGAGGAAGGGTTAGCGCAATTGGAACGGGGGGAAGTATTGGATGGAGAGACCGTTATTGCTCAACTGCGGCAAAAAGTGTTGTCAGCTAGAGAACAACAGCAATGAGTCGTCTCAGAATTGCGGCTAGGGCAAGTCGGGATTTAGAAGAAATTTCTAACTATTTTTTAGCCAAAAGTGTTGAGGCAGGAGACCGCTTCGTTGAGGGGTTTCATCGCAAATGTCAACAATTGGTGGATTTTCCTTATTCAGGACGTTCTTATGCTCGTATGAAATCTGGATTACGGGGGACTCCGTTGATGGGATATATCATCTTCTATCGAGTGATGGAGGATAGTATTGAAATCGTGCGGGTGATTAGTGGTTATCGTAACCTGTCGGATAGTTTGGAGGAGTAAAAATCGTGCTGCCAGAAGAGGAGTCTAAGCCGGAAGTAGAGGAACCTGAGTTCGGGATAAGGGGAGATGTCTAATGATGATTGGTTGGGCTTGAGTGCGAGATCTCTTTGAGGGACTAGTCCCCCAAACCCCTCCCCATTGTTCATTGTTTTACCATGCAATCTGGCGATCGCTCCACAACTGGAATGGAGGTCTGGCAAGTGTTGTTTCGTCCATTTAATTTCGGTTAAACTTTAGACTAACAATCTAGCAATATAGAGAATGACTTGTATGAGCAATGAAGCCTCTCAAAATGCCCCAACTAATATCGAAGTGCAGATGAACTTTAGCAGTTCTGTGAATAGCGCAGTAGGGAAAGCGGAGACGGTGAATGTTAATCCGAAGCAGAGTCTGGCGGATTCGGCGGCTGAAATTCAGCAGTTACTGCAATTGCTCAATCGCTCCTACCCGGAGAACTTGCCTGCGGATACTCAGGCAGAGATTGAGGTTGCGGTGAACGGGATAGAGAAAAATCCGGCGCTCAAGGAACGAGTAATGGCAGCGTTGAAGGCTGGAGGAGTCGAGGCGCTGAAGGAACTGACGGATAATGCTTATGTGAATATTTTGGTGGCAGCTTATGAAGGGTTCCAGAATCCGTAATGCCCTTTTTAGAAAAGCATGAGGTTAGACCGATGACAGTTGAATCATTTCGCTACGGTAAGGAAGAATTTGCGCGACGGGGGAATGAGATTTATCAATCTCAGGTGCGTCCTGAAGTTGAGGAAGGGAATTATGGCAAGATTGTGGCGATCGATCTGGAGACTGGAGCGTTTGAACTAGCAGATGATACGATGACGGCTTCGGATCGATTAATGGAACGATACCCGGATGCACAGATCTGGTGCGTTCGCATTGGATACAGGGGCGTTCACCACTTTGGAGTCACTCACCTACTTTAAGAGATTGCTGAGGACTGGAGGTCAACGGGTTATGCCGGAAGAGGAGTCTAAGCCAGAAATACAGATGAATTTCGAGGGGCCAGTGGGGACGGCCATTGGTAAGATTGTCCATCAACCCCCAAAACCCCTACCGGTAGGCATCCCCCAGAATCTGCCACGGACAGATGCTAAGGAGTTTGTGGGACGGGATGAAGTGATGGAGCGGTTACACGAGCAGCTCCAGAGAACGGAGCGGGTGGCGATTACTTCGGTGACGGGAATGGGGGGAATTGGCAAGACGGAGTTGGCATTACAGTATGCTCGTCGGTTTCTGGAAAAGGCTTATCCGGGGGGAGCGTGCTGGTTGGAGGGGCGCGGTGTGGATGTGGCGGTGCAGTTTTTGAGTTTTGCCAAGTCGCGGCTGGATTTGAATCCTTCGGAAGAGTTGAAGCGGTGCAGTTTTTGAGTTTTGCCAAGTCGCGGCTGGATTTGAATCCTTCGGAAGAGTGGAATTTGAAAGAGCGGGTAGATTACTGTTGGCAGCACTGGAAACCGGAGGGTAAGGTGCTGGTGGTGTTTGATGATGTGCAGGAGTACGAGACGATTGAAGGAGTGCTGCCGTCGGATGGGCGGTTTAAGGTGTTGGTGACCACTCGCAAGCAAAAGTGGGCATCGTTTCAACGCCTAGAGTTGCAGGTGTTGACAGCAGAGGCGGCATTGGAGTTGTTGGTGTCATTTGTGGGAGGGGAGCGGATAGAGCGGGAGTTGGAGACGGCGAAAGCTCTGTGTGCGGATGTGGGTTATTTACCCTTGGCGTTGGAGTTGGTGGGGCGGTATTTGGACAAGAAACGGGCTTTATCGTTGCTGAAGATGCGGGAGCGGTTGGGATTAGAGCATCGCTCTTTGCAGGATAGGTCGGCGGAGATGACGGCCAAGCAGGGGGTAGCTGCGGCGTTTGAGTTAAGTTGGCAGGAGTTGACAGAGGAAGAGAAAGAGTTGGGACGGTTGCTGAGTTTGTTTGCTCCAGCACCGATAACTTGGTCATGGGTGGAAACGATTCATTCGGAGGTAGATGAGGAAGATTTAGAGGACTGGCAAGAAGGCTTGGTAGGATTAAGTTTATTGCAACGGGTGGAGGAAGGACGCTATCAACTACATCCACTAATTCGACAATTCTTTCAATTGAAATTTTTAGAATTAGATAAAACTAAATTGTTAGAGAATGTGGCATATGAATTTGCGAAAATTGTTAAAACAAATCCATTTTATGCATTTAATGTACTAAATAATTCTATGTCATATTGGAGTTTTGAAATATATAATTTTGAACCAGATGCAATGAGAATAGAAAACTTATTCCGAGTAGCGATGGAGAGTTGTTCTGTAGGAATAGGCTGTCTTAGCAAATTAGTGATGCGATTGAATGAAGATGGTAATTTACCTGGAATAGATGTTGAATTTTTTGATACAAAAATTGATGAAACCAACCTGAGAAAGTGTCTCATTACCTTCAATTTTGACAATCCAGATATTGTTGACCGTCTCGGTCTCTATTATCAACCACAAGTATCTTGGGTTTGGCAGAAAAATTTTCAAATCATTACTAAGAAACTCTCTACACTCGTAATTGAGAGACGTATCCCTGTTTCCGAAAGTTATCTTTCTTTCGAGGCAGCTTGGCATGGAGCCTTATATGTAACAGGAATACGTTCCCCCAATTTTCAACCGATTCGGATAGATGAGATTGAATCTAGGTTAGATAAACTAGAAATTTCTAAAGCTTCAAAAATGATTCAATTTTGCATTAGTCAATTAGAAGATCAATTAAACAAAAGTCGTTCACAAGATGAAACTTATTTAACTCTTCCATCCACATTCAGATCTTTCTGTGAAACTGATATAGTCTCTCCTGAGATGGTGCTTGAATATGTGGAAGATGTTTATCAAAAAGCAATTGATAGCTATCAACAGTTGCTTGATACTTGGTTCAGTTATCTTGTAGCAGAGTTACAACTTGCATCAATCCTACCTGCTAAAATCGTAGGTGTGGTTACACCCCCTAAACATAAGCGAGGCTCAGTTAGTATTAGTTGGTGTTGGGTTTCCTTGCCTAAAGGTTCTAAAAATAGTGTAGATTTTGAATTGGGCGACCAAAGGTTATTAAGGGAAGATTACCGCTTGCCTCATTTGTCTAAGAAGATAGTGCAAGATCGCTTACATTTACGAGATTGCAGTGAGCCAATTCATCCTTATATTCATATGAGAGAAGATTCTTTAGGATGGTATCCAGTAACTAAGATGGTTTATCGGTGGTTGTGGCACGATTTAGAAAGAATTGGCTGGGTTACAGGTGACTTCAAAGATTATTTCTCTTGGAAATCAAGAGTGATGTAATATGAGTTTTGGATAAGCTGAAACCCTTATGCTATCCTTGGCTGTAATTTGCCACTTCTGCTAACGCTTCGTCGGGCAAAACATAGGAAGTGGCCAATAATTCCTCATTAAAATCGATAATTTCCGGAAAACGGATTCCTGGAAGCACGCGAACGGCAAAAATTTCCTGTACGGCATCCTCGAACCTTAAAAAAGCAAGGGTTTCTCCTGTTTGAATATTAACCACCCAAACGCCACAAATGCGATCGCCTTTTGCCTCAGTAATGGGAATGCCACTAAAAACACCCGTTTCCCGTACTTGGGAAAGACCGATAAACGCCAAAGAACCGTAGAAATCCAACCCCCGCGTGAAACCGGGAAGTTGGGCGACGGTTTGCCTTTGACCGGACAAAGGCTCAATTGTTACCAAGCTGCTCTGACCCGACTCTAGCAACCACAGGCGATTCCCATACCAGCGCGGTGAATGGGGTATCGATAAACCCTGCTGCACAATTTCATCGCTTGCCACATCGATTAAAATACCGCCCTTGGCCTTATTTTCCCGCCAGCCTTCACGGCAATCGCTTAACCAAAACTGGCATTTACAGCGCTTTGCGCTGTAACGGAGTACAGTATCATTGAGATAAGTCATTGCGA